>JAMIQN010000027.1:0-43301 GCA_035914595.1 Chitinophagaceae bacterium
CCGGAGGCTCCGGCAACACCATCACTGCTTCTACAAACCTTGCTAATTCAAGCTTCGGTTTTGTAAGCTCACCCAGCAGCACCGACAGCACCTATGCGCTCACTTCCTCGTCGCCGGCAAAGGGAACCGGTAAGAGTGGCGAGGATATGGGTATGTACGGAGGCCCGCTTCCTTATGTGGCTTCGGGCATTGCAACGGTCCCCAATATCTATGCGCTGACCATCTCTCCGGTGGCAGCGGGTGCCACGTCCATTTCTGTGTCGGTGAGCACCAAGAGCAACTAATCGAGGCTGCTCCCAATCGTGAATTGATTCATCCGGAAGCCTCCGCCTGATGCTATAATGCATTGGGCGGACGGCCGACGGTTCGTGTTCCTGTTTTTCATTTCCGTCCTATTTCAAACTAAAATGAGCCGACTGACTTTATTCCTGAAGAGCCTGCCAATTGCGGTCATCTTCTTCTTTGCTCTATCTACTATCGGGAATGCGCAGGTGAGGTATGTCGAATATTTTTTCGATACCGACCCGGGATTTCACTCGGGTACAGGCACTACTTTCTACTATCATTCAAACGATACATCCATTCTTTTAAGCGCCAACATTAGTGGCTTGAGCAATGGTATTCACCGCCTTTTTGTGCGTAGTTATGATTCTGTACATCACGAGTGGAGCCTGACGATCCCAAAGATGTTTTTCAAAATGCCGGCCCAGTCCTACGCATTTCAAAACATCACGGCAGCGGAATACTTCATTGATACTGACCCCGGCAGGGGCTTAGGAACAGCCATCACAGTAGTTCCGGGTGCCGATGTGAACCTTGCCTTCAGCCCGAATATTTCGGCGCTTTCGAATGGTCTTCACCGGCTGTATGTGCGGAGCAAGGATGCTAATGGCAGATGGAGTATTACATCCACGCAACTCTTTTTCAAAGAGCCTTTGGCTAATCATCCTTCTGTGAATATCACTGCGGCTGAATACTTTATTGATACGGACCCCGGAAATGGTCTGGGAACAGCTATCACAGTAGTTCCGGGTGCCGATGTGAACCTTGCGTTTAGCCCGAATATCTCATCACTTTCCAATGGTCTTCACCGACTTTATGTGCGGAGCAAGGATGCTAATGGCAGATGGAGTATTACATCCACGCAACTTTTCTTCAAGGAGCCTTTGGCCACTCATCCTTCTGTGAATGTTACGGCTGCGGAATACTTCTTCGATACTGACCCCGGATTTGGTCACGGTTCGAGCATCGTTGTCACACCGGGTGCTGACATCACCATTCCTTTCAATCCATCTGTACTTACGTTAGGAGTCAATGCGTTTCACCGCCTTTTTGTACGAAGCAGGGATGCAAATGGGCGTTGGAGCCTGACGAGCAGCGAGACATTCTACCTGCAGGCCGGGCCGCCACCGGCTCCCACCAGGCTGACACGGATTGAATACTTCCTGGATACGGATCCCGGGTTTGGGAATGGAACTGCAGTATCCTTTACGCGGGGCATAGACGTTACCGTCAACTTCACCGCCTCTATCTCTGCGCTGAGCAATGGCCTGCACGTGCTCTATGTGCGTAGCCAGGATTCGCTGGGGCGCTGGAGCTTAACGAACAGTCAACTTTTCTTCCGGGATGCTTCTGCATCAAGGACTGCCCCCAACGTTACGGCAGCCGAATACTTCTTTGATACCGACCCGGGTGTAGGTCTTGCAAGCCCCATTTCAGTAGTGGCCGGTGCCGATATTTCCTTTGGGCTTACGCCGAGTATTTCCTCGCTTTCGAATGGTATCCACCGTTTGTTCGTGCGCACACGGGATGCAGACGGACATTGGAGCCTGACCGCACCGCAATTCTTCTTCAAGGAGCCTTCAGCTACACACCCGCTTGCCAACATAGTAGCGGCAGAGTATTTCTTTGATACCGACCCCGGCTTCGGATCCGGGACTGCTATCAGCGTCACTGCGGGGCAGGACATTACTGTTCCATTTACAGCAGCGATCTCATCACTTTCCAATGGTTTGCACCGACTGTATGTGCGGAGCAAGGATGCGAACGGCAAATGGAGCCTGACGACACCGCAACTCTTCTTCAAAGAGCCGGCAGCCACGCATCCGCTTGCCAACATAGTAGCTGCGGAATACTTCTTTGATACCGACCCGGGAGTTGGAAGCGGCACTGCTGTAACGATTACTGCGGGCACAGACATCACCATTCCGCTAACTGCTGCCATAGCGTCCTTATCTACAGGCATCCATCGCTTTTATTTCAGAACCCGCGATGCCAATGGCAAATGGAGCCTGACGACCCCTCAGTTCTTCTTCAAGGACGTTGTGATGTCGCACACGCCGGGATACCTGACACGCGTAGAATGGTTCTGGGACACGGACCCTGGTTTTGGCTCCGGCACGGCAGTGACGATTCCCAGCAGCACGGTTGACCTTCAGAATCAAAGCTTCACGGCAGCATTTCCGAGCTCCTTTGTTGGCTCTGTCCACAACTTTTTCATTCGTTCAAAAGACGACTGGAGCCTGACGACGGTGGTGCAGGTGGACCTTACGAATGCGGCCCCTCTGCCGGTAACCCTGCTTCGGTTCAGTGCGCTTCGCGAAGCCGACCGCGTGAAAGTGCTGTGGAATGTGGCTCAGGAGCGCGACATGGCGGAATATGTTGTAGAGCGTAGCACCGATGGGCGCAAATTCGATTCTATTGGTACGGTTGCGGCAAGCGGGCAGCAGCAATACTTCCTTTATGATGAGCATCCTGTGACCGGAATGAACTACTACCGGCTGCGTCAGGTGGAGGTATCGGGCAGGGCTGAATATTCAGCGACGGTATCGGTGCTTTTCTCTGCAGCCAAAGAAACGATGCAGGTATATCCGAATCCGGCAACTGATTACTTCAACATCTCAACCAAGATGTCCTTGGCCAGTGTAACGCTCCACGACCTGAGCGGTAAATTAGTACGCAGCTATACGGATTTATCGGGCCAATATTCCCTGAATGGGATTGCGGCAGGCACCTATATCGTTTATGCTCTGGGCGAAGACGGGCAGGTGTTGGTAAAGCCGTTAGTGGTTAAGTAAGGCTTGGTGGCCTGAATAGAACTCCCGGGTGCTGGTCGCCCGGGATTCTTTTTTTATTCCTGTCTCAGCTCCATTCCATTGCCGCATAACGCTCGCGCAATTCAGCCAGCACCTCACTGATGCTTGAGGCCGTGTCCAACGTGACGAGCCGGCTCCTGAATTCTTTTACGCCGGGAAGGCCTTTCAGATAATTAGCCCAATGGCGCCGCATTTCGAGGATGCCCAGCTTTTCGCCTTTCCAGCGTATGGAAAACTGAAGATGCTTTTGGGCGGCCTCTACCCGTTCTTCTACGCTGGGCGGGGCCAGCTCTTCGCCGGTAGCCAGGTAGTGCTTTATTTCTCTGAAAATCCAGGGATGTCCGATAGCGGCCCGGCCAATCATGATGCCATCCACGCCGTAGCGGTTGCGGAATTCCAAGGCTTTTTGAGGACTGTCAATATCGCCGTTCCCGAAGATGGGGATGTGGATGCGCGGATTGTTTTTGACAGCCGCGATGAGTCGCCAGTCGGCCTCGCCTTTGTAGAGTTGTGCGCGGGTGCGTCCATGAATGGCGAGGGCGGCAATACCGATATCCTGGAGGCGTTCGGCCACCTCTTCAATGTTCTTGCTGTCATCGTCCCAGCCCAGTCGGGTCTTCACAGTTACAGGCAGGCTGGTACTGCGGATGCAGGCCTGTGTGAGGCGCACCATCAAGTCCACATCCTTGAGTACTGCAGCGCCGGCGCCTTTGCACACCACCTTTTTCACTGGGCATCCGAAGTTGATGTCGAGCAAATCAGGAGCTGTGGCATCTACAATTTTTGCGGAAAGCCCCATCGCTTCTTCATCCCCGCCAAAAATCTGAATACCTATCGGTCGTTCTTCTTCGAAGATGTCCAGCTTCTGCCGGCTTTTGATTGCATCGCGGATGAGGCCCTCTGAGGAGATGAATTCGGTGTACATCAGGTCCGCTCCACCTTCCTTACAGACTGCACGAAAGGGTGGGTCGCTCACGTCCTCCATTGGTGCGAGCAAGAGGGGAAAATCGGGCAGGCTGATATGAGGTCCGATCTGAACGGGCATCCGGCAAAGGTCGTAGCTGGCAGCGATGATGCCCAAGAGTAGGAAAGGCTGTGAATTGGTTCTGTCCGGGCTTTGGCAGGGGCTTGCAGGTAAAATTTCTTGCAGCCGTACTTCATTCCTTCAATTGCAGGTTTCCTGTCGCGCCCGCGCTTTGCGCTATTTTCGCGCCGCTTTCCCCATGTCCCTCATTTTTGACAAGCTTGCAGCCATCAAAGCCCGGTTTGATGAGTTGGGCATTTCCCTTACCAATCCGGAGGTCGTCAGCGACAATAAACGGTTTACCACGGTGAGCCGGGAATACCGCAAGCTGGAGCCCATTGTGGAGGCCTGGAAGCGCTATCAGGCGACCCTCGATTCGATTGCTTTTGGCAAAGAAGTATTGAGTAACGAGAGCGATGAAGACCTGCGCGACATGGCTCGCGAAGAACTGGAATTGCAAGAACAGCGCAAGGAAGAACTGGAAGAAGAAATCAGAACCCTGCTCATCCCGAAAGACCCACAGGACGAGAAGAATGCCATCATTGAAATTCGTGCAGGCACAGGAGGTGATGAAGCCTCATTGTTTGCCGGTGATTTGATGCGCATGTACCTCCGCTATTGCGAACGGCGTGGCTGGAAGGTGGCGTTGCTGAGCGAAACTGAGGGAACTGTCGGCGGCTATAAAGAAGTACAATTAGAGGTAACCGGAGAGGATGTATATGGTGTCCTGAAGTTTGAAAGTGGTGTGCATCGGGTGCAAAGGGTGCCTGCTACTGAAACGCAAGGGCGTGTGCATACCAGCGCTGCGACGGTCGCCATCATGCCTGAGGCCGAGGAAATAGATTTTGAACTGAAAGAGAGTGATCTGAAAATGGAAACGGCCCGAAGCGGTGGCGCCGGCGGTCAGAACGTGAATAAAGTGGAGACGAAGGTGATACTGACTCACATCCCCACAGGCACAGTGGTCACCTGCCAAACGGAGCGCACTCAGTTGGGCAACCGCGAGAAGGCGACGCAGATGATGCGTACCAAACTCTACGAAGAGCAGGTGCGTAAGCATGAAGAAGAGATTTCGCGTCGTCGCAAAAGCTTAGTGAGTACGGGCGACCGAAGCGCCAAGATTCGTACTTACAACTATCCTCAGGGGCGCATTACCGACCACCGCATCAACATGACGATCTATTCGCTGGATGCTTTCATGAATGGAGAAATTCAGGAAATGCTCGATGCCTTACAGTTTGCTGAAAATGCACAAAAGATGGAAGCAGGTGAAAGCGTTTAGCCGGTCGCCATTCAACTAACAAAGGCCGCAGGCTCCTGCTATGTGACAAGACTTATCTCGCCATTTGAATCAGGTTTTTCTTAAGCCAACTATCTAAAAGAAATTGAAACCGGACGTTCACACCTACAGCAAAAGCCTTCATTGTGATGGCTTCCGGTCATACTCTTCATTGCAATAAGAACCTTCCAAGCTCCGTTTTTCGCATCCGCCATTATCAACCAAATCTCATGTCAGACACGCCCCGTTTCGACCTCATTGACATCGTCCAGACCATCGCCAGGCGCCTTCGCTTTGTGTTGCTCGTTGCGATTGTTGCGGCTATTGCTGCTGCGGCATTTTACCTCGTAACTCCGCGCCATTACAAGGCGGAAGCTGACCTGCTTATCACGAATCCGCTTTATACGGATCGGAATAACCTGTTCCGAAATGACAAGGCGCTGTTCGTGGATTATTATGGCCGCGAGGAAGACGTGGATAAGGTGATGGCCGTTGCTAAAGCGCGGGCCACGCGAGACAGCATCATCCATATGGCTAACCTCTGGGCGCGCTACGGGATGGACACCGTAAAGAATAGGAAGTGGCTGAAGGAAGCGGAAGACAGATTCACGCGCTCATTTGATGTGAAGCGGACGGAGTATATCACGGTGCGACTGAGCTATACCGATGCAGATCCGAAACTGGCCGCACTAATTTGTAATGATGCGGCTACGGTAATTAATCAGGTCTATTCAGGCTACTACAATGCCCTGAGGATGGAAAACCGGAACAGCATTCAGCGGCAGTTAGTCCGCGCGGATAGCATGATGGAGGTGCTTACGGATAGCCTGGCCTCCATGCGCGATCGTTATGGCATCTATCAGATTTTGTCGCCGGCGCGGCCTGCGATGGGGGGCACTACAGTCACGGCGCATGGCCCCGGCTATGGACGGGCCATGGAAGAGATTCAGAACCTGGAGGCGAGCAAGGATCAACTGGTGCTGGATCGTGCCCGCTTTCAATCGCTGCTGGAAGAATACAGCACTGCAACGCGCCGTGGAGACCAGCCGCAAATTCAAGTGATTTCGCCGGCGGTACCACCCGTAGAACCGAAAGGTCTGAACCTGCCCTTCACGATCATCGTTGGTGCGCTGGTTGGTGCCTTCTTCGCCGTGCTTTGGGTGCTTTTTACAACCTATTGGAAAAGACTTGCCGCCATTCACCGGGCATAAGATGATGACTGCGGCTACGCCCAAAGAAGTGCCCACCGGTTTGCTCTGGCTGGGTGCGGCCGTCGGCATTGCCGGCGTGGCGGGCTATGCGGCTACCTCTTATCTGCCGCTGCTGGCGGTGCCTTTTGTATTGCTGTTTGTAGCACTGTTTTTCATCAATTGGAAGACGGCCTGGTGGGTGTTTTTGTTTTTCATTCCGCTGTCGCAGGAGCTGGACCTGATTGAAGGGGTGCTGACCACGACGGTGCCGGATGAGCCCATGATGTGGCTGTTTTTGCTGCTCACCATCGTCATTGTAGCATCGCGCCCTAAGAGTATTCCTGAGTGGTGGTTGCGAAGTCCGCTGACGCTGATTGTAGCGCTGCAGTACATCTGGATGGTGGTGGCCATTTGCTGCGCAGAACGCGAATTGATTGCTGTCAAATTTGGTCTGGCCAAGACTTGGTTCCTCGCAGCCTATTTCGTGCTGCCGGTACTCATTTTTCAAAAGAAAAGTGACTTCCAAAAGGCATTCTTTATAGTGATCATACCTACGGTCGCGACGATGCTTGTGATCAACTACTGGCACTATCAGTTGGGCTTTCGGTTTTCCTTTATCCATAAAGCCATCGGCACGCTCTACTACAACCGCGTGGACTATTCCTCTTACCTGTCCATGCTGTTCCCATTGGTTGCTATTTCAGTGTTGTTATCGAAAGGTATGCGCTGGTGGTGGCGTGCATTGGCCATTGTGACCTCGCTCTTCTTTCTGATGGCGATCTACTTCACGTTCGCGCGAGGAGCGATGCTGGCCATCATGTTCGCGGCAGGTGTGGCTTTTGCCATCCGCAAGCGGTTGGTGAATTTCATCCTTCCTGCATTCTTCGCACTGATTGCCCTGACGATGGTGTACATGGTGCGCAACAACAAGTACATTGATTTTCGGCCCAATTTTTCACATACCTACACTCATTTCACGTTTGCTGATCACTTGGTAGCCACCTTCAGGGGCGAGGA
This sequence comes from Chitinophagaceae bacterium, assembly GCA_035914595.1. Lineage (GTDB taxonomy): Bacteria > Bacteroidota > Bacteroidia > Chitinophagales > Chitinophagaceae > UBA1952. Next base: position 7,606 of record JAMIQN010000027.1, read on the forward strand.
TATGAGCTCGATGGAGCGCCTCTATCGCTGGATTGCAGCTGTACGCATGAGCGAAGACAGACCTTTGGTCGGTGTTGGCCCCAATTCATTTTATTTCTACTACAAGCCGTACACGGTCTCTTCATTCCGCACCTACGTCAGCCGCAATACCGAGCGCAGCACCACACACAACTATTTTCTGTTTATGCTCGTGGAGCAGGGCTGGCCTGCCATGCTGCTCTATGCGGCCCTCATAATGACTTTCCTGGCAAGTGCACAGCGCACTTACCATCGTTTCAAAGGCGAGCGCTTTTATCAAATCGTCACTATGGGCGTGGCGATGATGCTGGCCGCAGGCTTTATTGATAATTTCTTTTCGGAATTGATTGAGACGCACAAAGTGGGCTCCCTCTTTTACTTCTCAATGGTGCTCATGATTGTGCTTTCACATAAAAGCAAAGTGTGGGCACAAAAGGGAATTGCGGAATAGCCGCGCCGTTCCCTGTCGTTTTTATTTGGAAAATCCTGACCTGTTCCCTACACGACTTTAGTGCCGCGCATGGCCTGCTTCAGGGCGGCATCCATCAACCTTTCCGCAAAGGGCCGGCTGACTTCATTGAGCGCCTCGGTGGCCTGCTGAATCCGGTTCTTGTCCTGGGCCTGAATGGCATCTTTCAACGCCTGCATGTGTTGGCGCGTCAGTGCCATTTCTTCCTCGCTAAGCAGAGTCGCATTTTTCTCTAAAAAGCGTTCGGTAGTGTCGAGCATCTGATTTGCCTCGGTGGTGGCTTCCACCAATGCGCGCGCCTGCATGTCGCTGCGCGCGTGCATCAGCGAGTCCATCAGCATCTGCTCTACCTGTTCGTCCGACAAGCCATACTGGGGCTGCACCTGTATGCTTTGCGCCACTTCACTGCGCAGTTCTTTAGCACTCACTTTCAGGATTCCGTCGGCATCTATCAAAAAGGTGATTTCCACCTTGGGCAGCCCCGCCGGCATGGGCGGAATACCCGTGAGGTTGAAAGAGGCAAGCTTGCGGTTGTCGGCCACAAGGTCGCGTTCGCCCTGATACACGGCTATGGCCATCGCCGTCTGGCCGTCTTTCTGCGTCGTGTACTGGCGGCCTGCCTTAGCAGGGATCTTGGCATTGCGCGGAATGAGCACATCCATCAAGCCGCCCATCGTCTCAATGCCTAACGAAAGCGGAGTCACATCCAGCAATAACATCTCGGTGTTCTTACCGGCAAGTATGTCGGCCTGCACGGCAGCACCCAACGCAACAACCTCATCAGGATTGAGCGTGTCGTTCAGTTCACGTCCAAAGAAGCTGCGTACAGATTCTTTCACTAACGGTACACGGGTAGAACCGCCTACCATCACTATCGCATCAATCTCTTTCGTCTCTAATCCCGCATCGGCCATCGCCTGACGGCAGGAGTCCAGCGTCTTTTCAACAAATGGTTGAATTAAGGCATCAAATTCTGCTCTGGTAATATGCAAAGTCTCGCCACGCACGACACCACTGAAGTGATCAGTAATGCTCAGAGCCTTTTTAGCCTCTTCGCTGAATAATCGCAATTCCTGAATGAGGGCGGGGCTATTATCGCTTTTCCACTGCTCATTCTCAGCCTTGAATTTTCTGGCGAGTGCACGGTCGAAGTCATCGCCGCCGAGGTAGGTGTCGCCATGGGTGGAAAGGACTTCAAAAATGCCTCCTGACAGTCGAAGTATAGAAATGTCGAAGGTGCCACCGCCGAGGTCGTACACGGCAATTGTCCGCTCTTCATCAGGACTCACGCCAATGCCATAGGCCAGGGCGGCTGCCGTCGGCTCATTGACGATTCGTAACACATCCAACCCCGCCAATCGTCCGGCATCGCGTGTGGCCTGCCGCTGCGTGTCGTTGAAGTAGGCCGGCACGGTAATCACCGCTTTGGAAACAGACATCTTCAACACATGCTCCGCTCTGGTCTTTAGCTGCTGCAGAATCATGGCGGATAGCTCTATGGGCGAATAGAACCGATCACCTATGGCCACCTTGACAAGGGAATCGGTGTTGTCGTCGTGAATCTTGTAAGCGAATTGAGTCGCATGATCTTCGACGTCCTTGTAGCTCTTGCCCATGAGCCGCTTCACGGAGTAGATGGTGCGTTCGGGCTCATCAATAAGATGCTGACGCGCCTCTACACCTACATGCACTTCCTGGTATTTGCCGAAATGAACAATAGAAGGGACGAGTGCCATCCCGTCTGTCTCACGCAGGGCAATCGGTTCACGCTTTCCTTCATTTTCGCGAACAATGGAGATGAGCGAGTTGGTAGTTCCGAGGTCAATACCGACGATGAGATCCTCGGCCTGCAAAGAGCCGGTTGCAAGATTGATGGAGACTTTAGCCATGCCTTTTGTTCAGTAATACGCTTTTGTTGGGCAGGGCAAAGGTACCGGGCCGGGAAGGGGCAGAGGGAGGAGGCGATTTGTGAAAAGGGGAAAAAGTGAAGGGGCAGCGTAAGCTGCTCCGTAGTTGTGACAGCGTGAGCTGTAAACTATATTGGAATATGAGCAGGAAGTTTCGGTTTGGCTCCGATGATCGGGAGATATACTGCATGACCTGCACGGTGCTGCGCAGTCTTGATGTGTTTACGGCGGATGTCTATCGCCGGGTGCTTATCGAAGGCCTGGCATTTGCTCAGGAACACAAAGGCCTTGATGTCTATGCCTGGTGCGTTATGACCCATCAGTTGCATTTGATCGTCGGGCGACATGGAACGTATCCGCTGGGCAGGATTATAGGTGCGTTCAAGGCACATACGTCGAAAGTGCTGCGGGATGTCGTTGCGTCCAATCCGGATGAGCAGACACGCGACTGGCTGATGTGGATGTTTGAGCGACTGGGCAAGCGCAATCCCAACAATTGGGATTTCCAGTTTTGGGAGCAAGACGGTAGTATGCCGGTTTTATTAGAGGATCGTGCGAAAGCGTTGGAATTAGTTGATTCCGTGCACTTAGCCCCAGTAAGAGCAGGCTATGTGGAGGTGCCGGAGCATTGGCTCTGGAGCAGCGCCGGGAACTATCAACAGAAATTCGGATTGTTAGAAAATGTCATTCTTATTGAGTAGGTGGACTCTTAAGCGTAGTCTACTGAAGTGCCTAAGCCTTGGGTCGGTTGGTCCATTTAGGGACCTTTCGGGGCAGGTGGCGAACCCGTAAATCCAAACCCAGTTGATTATATGACAGCTTACGCTGCCACATGCCGGCGGCAGCTTACGCTCCCGCCTTCATTTATCTAAATTCGCGCCGCCTTCTATTTAAAGCCTTCTGCCCCCTTGCGTTTACGTTCCCTTGATATCAAAGGATTTAAATCCTTTGCCGACAAAACCCAGGTACTTCTTGATCATCCTATCACCGGCATTGTCGGTCCCAATGGTTGTGGCAAGAGTAATATTGTGGATGCGATTCGCTGGGTCATTGGCGAGCATAAGATCAAGGCCCTCCGTTCCGACAACCTCGAAGACCTCATCTTCAACGGCTCCAAGACGCGCGCCGGTAGTGGCATGGCTGAGGTGTCCCTCACCTTCGAGAACACGCGCAATCTTCTGCCCACTGAATTCACCACGGTAACCATCACCCGCAAATTCTACAAGAATGGGGAGAGCGAATACCGGCTTAATGATGTAGCCTGTCGGCTCAAAGACATCCACAACCTTTTTCTTGATACAGGCGTTTCCAACGACTCCTATGCTATCATCGAACTAGGTATGGTGGACGACATCATCAAAGACAAAGACGGCAGCAGGCGACGGATGTTAGAGCAGGCAGCCGGCATTTCGATATACAAGGCACGCAAGAAAGAAGCCCGTCAGAAGTTAGAAGCCACAGAAGCCGACCTCTCTCGTATTGAAGACCTGCTATTTGAGATAGGAGCCAACTTAAGGACCCTCGAAAGCCAGGCACGAAAGGCAGAGCGATACTTTCAGATTAAAGGCGAATACAAAGAGGTATCCGTCGAGCTGGCCAAAGCCAGTCTGGAGCACTTCAACGAGCAATACAAAACCCTCAATGAGCAGGAGCGGGCAGAGGTGGACCGCAAGGCTGAGTTAGAGGCGGTGGTAGCTACCGGAGAGGCCGCCATTGAAAAAGACAAAATCGAGCTCATTGCACACGAGCAGGAGCTACACGCGATGCAAAAAGCCTTCAATGAGCTCCTCAACAGGACGCGCCAGTTGGAGAGCGACAAGCGGCTTGCGGCCCAGCGACTTGAGCATCTTACCGAGCGGGAAAAATCACTGAGCGAAACCATAGCAGGTGCGGGCCAACAGCTTACCAAGCTGCAGGAAAGCATTGCCTATGCAGGTGAGCAGATCAAGGCCGAGACGGCAACATTAGACGAACTGCGTACCACGCTCGACATCCTTCGTAAGGATGTGGATCAAAGTAGGGTTGCCTATGATGAAGCCAAGCGTAGCATAGATGCAGCGAGGGCTAAAGTGCAGGTAGTGCAGCGCCGGCAGTTTGATGCGGAGAAAAAAGTAGCGGTGGCGGATACTTCAGTTGTCAACTTGCAGCGGAGCATACAGCACTTGCAAGACGAGGCTAAAGGAAGGAAGAGCCAGATTGAAAATGTGGCTAAGGAGCGCACGGTGGCGGAGGCTTCTTTAGGTCAAAAGCAGGAGGCCCTCAAAGCTTTGTTGGAGCGGCAGGAGCAGGTGCAGGGAAAGATTTTGCAAGGACAGGAAGCCCTGGAGTCCTTACGTGCGAAGCTGGTAGAAGAAAACAGAACGCTGGATGCCCGGCGGAACGAGCACGACCTGCTCAAGAGCCTGGTAGATTCTCTGGAAGGCTATCCCGACAGTATAAAATTCCTCAAGCGCAATAAAGACTGGAACCACGAGGCGCCGTTACTGAGTGATGTGTTTGTGGTGAAGCCGGAATACCGCGCTGCGCTTGAAAGCGTGTTGGACCAATATCTCAACTACTATGTGGTAGCCAACATTGAGGAGGCTGCGCAGGCTATTCGTTTGTTGGAAACGTCGAAGAAAGGCAAAGCCAACTTCATCCTGCTGGACCGATTGAAAAATGAAAGCCACTCCGGCCATCATGAAGGGCTACAGCCGGGTGAAGTGCCGGCATTGGAAGCCGTAGAGGTGGAAGACAAATACCGGATGCTGGCAGAAACCTTGCTGGGACGCGTGTCCATTTTTGAACATCTTCCTGAAAATACAGTTAGTGCAGATGGCCGTATTCTGGTAGATAAGACGGGACGTTACAAGACAGAATCCTTCACGGCAGGCGGTGGTTCAGTGGGGCTTTTTGAAGGCAACAAAATTGGACGGGCCAAGAATCTGGAACGTCTGGCGCAGGACATCACGACGCTCACATCTGCGACCACTACGCTGAAGGCACAGATTTCTGAAATGCAAAGTCGGTTGGCTGGCTTCAATGCCGAGCTCGCCGACAAGGCCATTGAACAGATCCGTCAGGAGATCAATCGTCTTCAGAACAGCATTTCCAACTATGCCAACCGTATCGAGACCTACGAGGCAGCCAATGCCACGGCATCGCGCCGCATCGAAGAACTGCAGCAGCAATTGCAGCAGACGCAGGATGGCATTGCGGGCACACGGGCAGAATTGAAAACCGTAGAAGCGGAACTGGTAGAAATTTCGGCAGCGGTGAAGCAGGCGGAGCAATCCTTTGCAGAAGTCGAACAGCGCTTCAATCAGGCCTCACAGCAATACAATGCGCAGAACCTCCAATACACGCGGCAGCAGAGTAAGATCGAAAGCCTGAAAGGAGAGCTTCAGTTTCGCAGCAGCCAGCTTACGGAAACACAGACACAGCTCAGCCAGAATCAGGAAGCCCTGGCCACTACACAGACGCAGAAAGAAGAAACTCAGGAGAAGCTGAAGGTTGGCGAGGAAGAGCTCTATGGTTTGCTTTCTAAGAAAGAAGCTGAGGAGCGTACGCTGAACGAAAAGGACCGGACCTACTATGAGCGCAGGAATGCCGTGGCTGCGGCCGAGAGCGCTCTGTCGCAAAAGCGGAAAGAGAAAGAAAGTGCCGAAGCATTGTTGTCCGGCATCAAGGAGAAGCTGAGTGAGATGAAGCTGACCCTGGCCGGCATGAAGGAGCGCCTGCAGGTAGAGTTCAGGGTTTCTATTGATGAAATTTTGGATGAACCGCGCAAGACCGAGCAAACGGTCGAGGAGCTGAATGCGGAATCGGAACGCATGAAAAAGCGACTCGAGAATATGGGGGAAGTCAACCCCACTGCCATTGAGGCTTTTACGGAAGTGAAGGCCCGGCACGACTTCATCGTCGAGCAGAAGAATGACCTGGTTAGTGCAAAGGAGTCGCTGCTGGCAACGATTGAAGAGGTGGAAACGACCGCCAACACAAGATTCCGTGAGACCTTCGATAAGGTGCGGGAGAATTTCGTGCAGGTCTTCAAAGCCCTTTTCACACCCGATGATTCCGCTGATTTGCGCCTCACCGATCCCGACAATGTGGCGGAAAGTGGAATTGAAATTTATGCGCAGCCAAAGGGCAAAAAGCCTTCTACACTGACGCAGTTGAGCGGTGGTGAAAAGACCCTGACCTCAACGGCATTTCTGTTTGCGATCTACCTGATCAAACCGGCGCCCTTCTGCATTTTGGATGAAGTGGACGCGCCTCTGGATGATGCCAACGTGGGCAAGTTCACCAATATGATTCGCCAGTTTTCTGACAACTCGCAGTTCATCATCGTCACCCACAACAAGCAGACGATGGCAGCCGTGGATGTGATCTATGGCGTGACCATGCAGGAGCCCGGTGTCAGCAAGCTGGTGCCGGTAGATTTTCGGAGCTTGAATTAATAGGGCCATTGCGCAGCTTTGCGTCGCTGCGGTGGTGTGGCGTGCAGGGGCACTTAGAGGCTTTAACCGAAGGTTGGTGAAATCCTGTGCGGAGTGTATTTGTGCACACCATCCTTCGTCATCGTCCTGAAAACAAACCCAACGTATTTTTCGCGGCACAATTTTTCCCACTATTTCATCATGGAACCTGAGCGCACCAAAATGAGTAATGCTACCGTCAACCGTCCTGATGGTGAGCGCCTGCTGGATGCGGCAGTGGTACGATTTGACCTGCCGGAATATACCCGCAAGCTGATGGATGAAAGGATATGGGAGAACACAACTCGCAATTCCATCACCTTACTCCACAACGACTACATGCGCATTGTGCTGGTCGTGATTAAGGGCGGGCAGGAGATGTGCCACGGCGTGGAGCGCGCGCTCAGCATTCAGGTGCTCAGCGGCAGGGTCAATGTCGAAACTGATGAGGAGACTTTTTCGATGGATGAGGGGGAGATGGCAGCCCTTCGCCCGCGCGTACGCCACTTCGTCTTTGCCGAAAAGCAGGCGGTGGTCCTTCTTACCTTGGGAGGCGCTATGGCAGAGGGTGCTTAATGTCGCGCCAGTAGCCACAACATGATGCAGATGACTCCCGCAGCCACCAAGGCTAACAACGGACGATAGGTATTCCAGCGCCGTTCCAGTGCCTTCCTTTCAGACCATGCAGTCCATTTTTCTTGAAGTGCATCATCGCCCTTGACAAGGGCCTGCATCGGCGTTTCCAACTCAGGAATGAAGCGCGCAGCAAGGGCTTGCACACTTTCAAATACCCGCTCAAATACCTGCTTTCGGATGGCTGTTTCTCCTTCGAGCAATTGCAGATTTTCCTCATCCAGCAGCCGTAAAACGAACTCGCAAAGCGCCTCATGATTCATACGCAGGTGATCTACGTGCTGCATGTGATGTCGCAGTTCTTCGGCTTGTTTCAGGATGCCTTGCGGACTGGTAACGGTCTTGCGCTTCCAGCCAAAATCATAACCATGCTCCTGCCAGTGCGCGTCATAGGCGGCGCGCCGCTCGGGTGACGACAGCACTTCGTAGGCTTCTGTGATGGCTGCAAATCGCTCAGTGGTTGCGTGGCTGTGTTCGGCCGTGTCCGGATGAAACTGCTTGGCTAGTTTGCGGTAGGCCGTGCGCATCTCTTCGGTGGTAGCATCGTGCGCCACGCCTAGGGTGCGGTAGTAGTCCGTTTCGTAAGTGGCGGTCATGACGGGGAGAATAGGGCCGAAGGTTTAGAGGAATGTCTTGGCCAATACTAATGCAAAGGCAACGGCAAGGACCGAAAAGACGATATAACGAAGCCGTGCTCCTGCACCTTTGCGCAGCCTTTTTGGCAGGTAAAAAAAGACCCACAACAGCAGGCTGATCGTGAGCAGAAGTGTGGCTGCTTTGATCATGTTATTGAGATTGGTCACGCTTCTTCACCATCGTCAGGATGGTGGCAATGGCTACAGTTTCGCCGGTTTCGTCATACACGTCCACGAGCCATTTCACGATGCCCTTAGCCACATCATCTTCGGAGCGCTTTTCCTGATCCACCTTTTCCTTCACCGTCAGGCGGACACCAATTGTAGCACCGGGATACACGGGCTTGGTGAACCGACATTCATCAATGCCGTAGTTGAGCAGGACCGGTCCTTTTTTCGCATCTACAAACAGGCCGGCAGCCTTCGACAGGATGAAATAGCCGTGGGCAACGCGTCCCTCGAAAATGGTTCCTTCCAGGCTTGTCGCATCCATGTGCGCGTAGAAATTATCACCGCTCACGTTCGCGAAATTGGTGATGTCTGTTTCCGTAACCGTATGCTTCGCCGTAATCAGCGTGTCACCCACTTGCAGGTCCTCGAAGTACTTGCGGAATGGATGCACCTCCGTCTCATGCTGCTTTGCGTATTGCTGATAGACGTCTGTGATCTTCGAAATGGTCGTGGGTGTTCCCTGAATAGCCGTGCGCTGGAGGTAATGTAGCACACCACGCTTTCCGCCCATTTCTTCACCACCGCCGGCGCGCCCGGGCCCGCCGTGTATGAGCATGGGCAGCGGTGAACCGTGACCCGTACTTTCCTTGGCACACTCGGCATTCAGCACCAGGATGCGTCCGTGCATCAGTGCAGAGCCAAGAACAAAATCGCGGGCGATGTTATCATCTGCCGTGACGATGGAGCACACCAGCGAGCCTTCACCCATGCGGGCCAGTGTGATGGCTTCGTCCAGGTCGTGGTAGGGCATCAGCGTGCTCACCGGACCAAAACTTTCAATATGGTGTACGTCTGTTTTGTGAAGCGGATCATCATTGAAAAAGACAATTGGGGGTAGGAAGGCGCCTTTCTTGCTGTCTGCCCCTTTCACTTCAAAATGGTCGAGGTTGCCAATGACGATGGTCTGGCTTTTGGCCAACTGCGCAATGCGCTCTTTCACTTCTTCGCGCTGCGCCAGGCCGGCAAGGGGCCCCATGCGCACCCCGTCCACATGTGGGTCGCCCACAATGACGCTGGCCAGCCTTTTGCCCAGGACAATTTGTACGTCTTCCACCCGATCTGCCGGCACCATCACGCGACGGATAGCCGTGCATTTCTGACCTGCTTTGGTGGTCATTTCGCGCGCTACTTCTTTAATGAAAAGGTCCCATTCCGGCTTGTCGGGTGTCACATCCGGGCCAAGCACACAGCAGTTGAGCGAGTCGGCTTCCATGTTGAAAGGGACAGCTTTCTCAAGGATGCGGGGATGGCTCTTCAGGCTGCGCCCCGTAGAGGCAGAGCCCGTAAATGTGACAACGTCCTGCGACTCTACTGTGTCCAGAATACCGCGCGCCGAGCCGCAGATTAGTTGCAGTGACCCTTCGGGAAAAATCTGGCTCTTGATGATTTCTTCAAAGACGGCTTCGGTAAGGTAGCTGGTCAGCGTAGCCGGCTTCACGATGGCAGGCACCCCCGCCAGCAGGTTCACTGCAATCTTTTCCAACATGCCCCACACCGGAAAATTGAAAGCATTGATATGAATGGCTACACCCTCGCGCGGCACCATGATATGATGACCGATAAACGTGTTGTTCTTGCCCAGTTTGATGGCTTCTCCGTCCACATAAAAACGTTCGTCCGGAAACTGGCGGCGCAGGCTGGCATAACTAAACAGGTTGCCGATACCGCCTTCAATATCCACCCAGCTATCCGCTCGGGTGGCGCCCGTACGGTAAGAGATTTCGTAGAAGTATTCTTTCCGCTCCAGCAGGTAAAGAGCTAATGCCTTCAGCATTCTGCCGCGTTGCTGAAATGTGAGCTTGCGCAAAGCAGGTCCCCCTACACGACGCGCATAATCCATCATGGCGCCAAAGTCCAGGCCTTCGGACGAAGCCGTAAAAATGGCCTGGCCGGTGATGGCATCGTGCAGGGTTTCGCCATGAGCGCCCGCCTTATGCCAGGCGCCTTCAGCGTAGTTTTTTAGTTTGGGAACAGACATGATTGCAATCAAAAAATGAGTTGGATTGTGAATGTACGAACGGCTCTGGGCGGCCCTTTCTGGAGTATCCGGAGCTTGTGTTTACCTACTTAACCGGCGTGCATATCGCCATAAGCATACTCACTGAGATACTCAAAATGTGGGGTGAGTTTTCCAGCCTTGCAGATGGTGGCGCGGTCAATGAGATCGCTCTCTTCGCGAAGCAATTCATGAAGGACATACTTCTCCAGGTGTGTCCCGAAGTGAGCGGAAGCATCGCGGGGCAATTCGTTGGGCAGGTTGTCCACCGCCATGATGTCCACACAGGCATCGTCATTTTGAAAAGGACGACAACGCTCGCCGGTAAATCGGTTTACTCCATACACAGGATCTGCAATGGTGGAAGCCCCGAGGTTGAGCGGAACGGAGCCATCGGCATCGCAGGTGATGTCGGCGATGGTATGGAGCCGAAAGCCGGGCTGTGCCGCTTCTCCTTTTTCAAAAAGGCGCGGCACCTGACGGTCCCAGTAGATGCCGTTCATCAGAATATCGGCGCGCTGCAGGTAGGGTTGAAAGAGGCACCGGTAGTCGGCAGGGTGGGCGTGAAAATCTTCGCGGCCGTAGCGGCCATTGTCCTTGCGCACATACAGCGAAGGCCCTTTCAGATGGGTATAGACCGGGTAGGCGTAATCATTTTCCAGAAAATCTTCCGGCTCGATGTACTCCACGTCCAGACTGTTCATGATTTCGAGGATGCCTGCCGTCACCTTGCCTCCGCCCGTAACGACGATGCGCAGCGGCGGCAGCGACAGATCATCATACACCGAGCGGATGCCATCGAGCGAGCCAATCTGGTGTGCGGAAGGCAGACTGAATTTGCCGGTACGGCGCCCATAACTGAGCAGTCCATTATGCGCCCCGACGATGCCCGCGAAGAAGCCAAAGCCCAAAATGCGCTGGCCATCGGTGTGGGTGAGGCATTCATAATCCACGAGGCGAATGCCTTTTTGAATCATGGCCTGCATAAGGCCCCGGTTGTAGGGTTGGGCTTTCTTGGTGTGCGAAAAGAAGAGGTAAGTCTTGTCCGGAATCAGGTCATCAATGCGAACCTCTTTAATACCTAACAGAATGTCGCAATGGCTGAGGTCGTCCAGCAGGGGAATGCCTTCATGGCGATACTCGTCATCGCTGAAACAGCGGGTGGGGGAGCGTTGTGCAACGATACTCAGGCCGGGGGTGCTTTTCATCAGTTCCCGACACTGTCGGGGCGTCAATGCAACGCGGTTATCGGGTGGGGTTTTGCCTTCACGAACAAGGCCGATGCGGGTAGCTCGGTACATTTGCGCGCAAAGATAGAACCATGCCTTCCGCGCCTGATTTCTTTGCGCTTTTTGATATAATTCCAACCCTTCGACCCAATCTCCCGGCCCTGCGCAAACGCTTTTATGAACTGAGTCGCCAATACCATCCGGATCGCTTTCCTGCCAATGATGAGACCGCCCAGCAGGAGGCGCTCAACCAGACGGCCATTCTCAACAAAGCCTACCTGACCCTGAGCGATGAAGATGCATTGTTGGGTTACGTGCTTCGACGGGAAGGCGTTGTTGAGGATGAAGAGCACTATCAATTGCCGCCCGATTTTCTGATGGAAATGATGGAGCTGAATGAAGCCATTGGCGAAGGGAGCGGTCAGACGGAACTGGCACAGGCTCTCGAAAGTTGGGAAACAGGCATGGCGCCCCTGCGGGATAAATACGATAGCGGCGCCCGCGATGCAACACTTCTGGCAGCGATGAAAGACTATTATTTCCGCAAGAAATACCTGCAGCGGATTAAAGGTCGTTTGGCATAGATTTGCGCCCCGATTCGAAGTATGCTGCGGCCCTCAAGCCCCGGCTGCAACGAGGCCCAGATGGCGGAACTGGTAGACGCGCTAGACTCAAAATCTTGTTTCGGAAACGGAGTGCAGGTTCGATTCCTGTTCTGGGCACAAACGAATGGAGGCTGTCTGAAAAAGACAGCCTTTTTTCATGCAATGATGAAAAGGCGCACCTGTATGAATGCCTTTTGAACGCAGCGCCAACGAGGCTTGCACATCAAGAAAAAACGCCATAGACGGCACGCGACGCGGATGCGGTGAAAGCCGCGAAGACTGTGGCTGCCTCGCATTTGCAGGCTCCGAAGGCCGCTCCATTTCCCGCTATCTTTGGCCGCCTTTGCCCGTGCATTTTTCTGTAAGTAGGCTACGTGGCTTTCCTTTTTTATGAAATACGCGCTTTCACTCTTTCTCTTTCTATTCTTCTCCTACACAGGATTTGCTCAGTCCGGAACCGTCAAAGGTTTTGTCTATGAAAAAGGCAGTGGTGAGCCGGTGATTTACACCAATGTCTGGCTGCTGGGCACCGGCTATGGTGTGCAAACAGACGTGAACGGCTATTTCTCTATCAGCGGTGTGCCGGCGGGAACATACACCCTCATCTCCACTCAAATCGGATATGATTCGACGACCAAGAGCGTCACGGTGAAGCCGGGTAGCATCATTACCCAAAAACTCTTTCTGGACCGCTCGGGCGTGGCCCTCGAAGATGTGGTTGTTTCCGGCCGCAAACAGGAAAGGCGCACCCTCGTCAATGCGGGAGTGACCACGGTGACGCCCCGTGAAATGAAGATGCTGCCGTCAGCAGGTGGCGAGCCGGATATTGCACAATACTTACAGGTGACGCCGGGGGTTGTGTTTACAGGTGATCAGGGCGGTCAGCTCTACATCCGCGGAGGCGCACCTTCTCAAACCGGCATCCTGCTGGATGGGGTAACGATCTACAACCCTTTTCACAGCATCGGCCTCTATTCTGTATTCGAAACTGACGCGATCCGCAGCGTGGATATCCAAAGTGCGGGCTTCAATGCACAGTACGGCAACCGGACCTCAGCTATTCTGGATATTCATACCAAAGACGGAAATAAAAATCGCACGGCAGGCAAGCTTTCAGTGTCGCCGATCATGGCACGTGCTATGCTGGAAGGCCCGCTGGCCAAACCCAAAACGGAAGACGGCAGTGCAATCACTTACCTGCTGAGCGTGAAGCATAGCTATCTTGATAAAACGTCGAAAGCATTGTATGGAGGCTTTGGCGAGCCTTTTTCCAATGGCCTCCCATATTCTTTTACGGACCTGTATGGCAAGATTACATTCAGTGGCTCCAGCGGCTCTAAGCTCAATTTGTTTGGTTTCAACTTCGACGATAAGGCTCAGTTTCTGAAACCGCACACGGAAACGGCCACTGCAGATTTTCGCTGGACGGCCACGGGTGGAGGAGCCACCTTCGTCGTATCGCCCGCCGGTTCTTCTGCCCTTATTGACGGCAAGTTTGCGTATTCCAAATACGGAATGGACTATAATGAAGTGGCGAACGATCCACGCCACAGCGACATTTCCGGCTTTGAAGGCGGCATCAACTTCACCAACTTCCTGCCGGGCTACAGCCAGTTTAAATATGGCCTCGAGGTGAGCGGTCTCGCTACGACTCTGAGCTATTTCAACAATTACGGCTACGCCACGACGCTCGATCGCCGGAACACGATTGCCTCGCTGTTCGCCATTTTCAGAAAGAACTTCAACGAGAAGCTGATTATAGAACCCGGATTGCGTATTCAGTACTATGCTACGCTGGACAAATTTTCACCGGAGCCTCGTATTGGGATGAAGTACAACCTTACGGACAACATTCGCCTGAAAGCCGCTGCAGGCCTGTATTCCCAGAATATCATCTCGACAAAAAGCGACCGTGATATCGTCAACTTCTTTACCGGATTTCTGCTGAGCCCGGACCGCACTGTGTACAAGAATCCCGCGACTGCTTCAGACCCGGTTGAATCCAATTTGATGACTGCCTACCATATCCTTGGCGGTGTGGAAATAGACATTCGAGATGTGGAACTGAACCTGGAACCCTGGTACAAAAATTTCACACAAAACTTCGAGCTGAATCGCTACAAAGGCCAGGTTTATGCCAACGGCACGATTGATAATAACGACTTCGTGTTTGAAACCGGCAAAGCTTACGGCGTGGACCTCTCCGCCAAATATTCAAAGCATCGCGTGTATTTGTGGGGTGTACTTAGCTATCAGTATGTAGATCGTACCGATTTCATGCAGACCTATCCGCCTCCCTTCGACCGTCGCTTCAATGCCAATTTCCTCGGTTCTTATCAGGCCGGCAAGCATAAAGACATTGAGCTGTCGCTGCGCTACAATCTCGGTTCACCCTTCCCCTTCACGCAAACCCAGGGCTTCTATGAAAGCCTGAGCCTGATATCAAGCGGTGTGGGCACCAATTACCTGCAACAAAACGGACAGCTCGGCTTGCTGTATGCAAGTGAAATAAATGGAGGCCGCCTTTCCTACTACCATCGCGTAGATGTGTCCGCTAAAAAGCGGTTCCGCATTTCGAAGGAATCTAACGTAGAGACGACCCTCAGCATCACCAATGTCTTCAACCGGAACAACATCTTTTATGTGAACCGGATTGACAACACACGTGTGTATCAGCTACCCATCTTCCCAAGCCTTAACGTAACCTGGAATTTCTAACGCACAGCAGCCAAACCCCTTTTCTGCTCATGCTTCTGAAGCGTTCGTTTCTTTCATGCTGTATTGCTTTTGCTGCCCTGCCCTTCGTAGCTCCTGCTCAGGAGCTGACGCGCTTTCAACCAGCCTACGACGCCGCTTTTCGTGCCCATGATGATATGGAGCAAAAGCTGTGGTCACTTGCCGGACAAACGGCGAAAAACGGCCTGAGCAACGCGCTCCTCACCACTGAAATTGGCAACACCGACCCACAGACAAGTGCTGCCTACATACACGCCCTCAGCAGGCTGAAAATCCAGTCGCCCGCAGCCGTTGATTCAGCAAAAAAAGTACTGGCAGGCCTGACGGCGCGCCCTCTTCGTGACCGCCTGTCGCTGGCCATTGCACGTTATTATTTCGTGCAGGGAAAATTGGCTGCAGCCATCCCTTATTACAGAAGTGCCGGCATCGCCAACCTCAACAATGTGGAGATTGCAGATGCAAAATTTGAGTTGGCCTATTGCTACTTCAACAACCATCAGTTTGCCGAAGCCGACACCCTGCTGAGCATCATGAAAGAGGTGCCTGGCAAGTATTACAGCCCCGGAAACTACTACTACGGCCTGCTTGCTTACACCCAGGGGAAATATGATGCGGCGCTGAAAAGCTTTGGACGCATTCGCGATGAAGGCATCTACAAACCGGTGGTGCCTTACTATATGGCGGAGATTTATTACTTCAAAGGCGACCGCCAGAAGGCCCTGGACGAAGCACTTCGTCTGCTGAAGCCGGGCGTGCAATCCTATTATGAGAATGAGTTGCACCTGCTCGCTGCGCAATGCCTTTTTGAAGGAGGCAGGTTTGGTGAAGCCTTGCCCTATTTCGAGTATTACTACAATCATTCAGAGAAGCTGCGCAAGGAAGACCTCTATGAGATGGGCTACTCTTACTACCGTGTGGAGGAATGGGCAAGCGCCATTGCGCGTTTCAAGCCGCTGAGTGTGATGCAGGATTCACTGGGGCAAACGGCCATGTATCTGCTCGGTGATTGCTATCTCAAGACTGGCGACAAAGCGGGAGCAAGAAATGCTTTTGGCATTGCTGCCACGATGCCTTTCAATGCGGCGCAACGCGAAGCCGCCCTGCTGCTGCATGCCAAGCTCTGCTACGAAACAGGATTCTCGGATGAGGCGATGCGAAGTGTGCGCAGCCTCCTCAGCGATTTTCCGAACAGCACTTTCATTGGTGCTGCCAGGCTGCTGCAGTCACAGCTATATCTGGAAACAAGCAACTACAAAGACGCTTACACTGCACTGTTGGCATCGCCATCTATCGGCCCCGATTATGAGCGCAGCCGACAGCGCGCTGCATACGGTTATGCCATGCAGCAAATTCAGTCCGGCGACTGGGAGCAGGCGGGCCGGCTGCTGAATGATGCCCTGAATCCCGCTGCGGCGCCAGCTTACACTGCCGCTGCTCAGTTTTGGAAGGCTGAGGTAGCCTACCGTCAATATCATTTCGATTCGGCTGCTGCTTATGATCGAGCTTTCCTGGCCAACCCATCTCATTCGGAAGCACCTTTCATCAGTGCCGCTGCAACGGCAGCACATGCTTCTTCTACGCTCGGCTATTCGCTGATGCAACTGAAAGAATATGGTGCTGCCCAGGCGGCTTTTGCCCAGGCCAAAACAGCCGGTACAGGCGCTGGCTCTGCCAACGCTGCCTTGCGTGAAGCAGATGCCTATTTCATGCAAAAGGAATTTGCGAAAGCAGCCCCACTTTATCAGGCTGCGGCTGTAGGCGTAGGCGCTGATGCGGATTATGCGCGTTTGCAGTCGGCGGTCATTGCTGGGCTGCGGGGTGATAATGCAGGCAAGATGCGTTTGCTGAATCAAATCATTCAGGCAGTGCCTGCGTCGTCCTATGCAGACGAAGCCCGCTACGAATTAGGCGTGACGCAAATTGCGGTGGCCTCTTATGAAGATGCGCTCGCAACACTCAATCCACTTGCTGCTTCAGGCGGTCGTTTTGCAGCCAAAGCCCTTTTGAAAATCGGTATCGTACAGCAGCAGATCAATAAAGACGATGAGGCGCTTGAAAGCTTTCGCAAATTGCTCCGCAGCTACCCGGCCGCACCGGAACGTGCCGATGCGCTGGCAGCCTGCAAGAGCATTTTTATTGAGCGCAATCAACCAGATGCCTATCTGAGTCTGCTCAATGACTTGAAGCTGCCACAGGCCAGCGATGCGGAGATGGAGACTGCCTATTACAATGCTGCTGAATTGCAGTTTTCATCCGCAAACTGGGCAGATGCAGCAGCAGGATTCAGGAAGTATTTGAACCATTTCCCTGCGGGCATGAAGTCGGTGAAGGCACGCTATTACCTCGCCACTAGTCTGTACAATGGAAAGAATTTTCCCGCTGCTAAAAGTGCTTATGACAGTGTGCTGCAGCAGGGGTGGAATCCCTATTCGGAAGAAAGCGCTTTGCGTGCTGCAGAGCTGTCTGTGAGCGACACGGCCTGGCAGGATGCCGCGAAATACTATGGCATGGTAGCTGCCAACGCCACCACTCCCGCAGCGCGACTTCGGGCGTTTGCTGGCTTGATGCGCAGTGCCGATAAGATGAATCAGATGCAGGACGCGACACGCTATGCTGATAGTGTTCTTGCCTTCGGTGAAATTCCTTCTGCCCTGCGTGATGAAGCCAATCTGAACATCGTTCGTAGCCGAATCAATGCCGGTGACACTTTGGGCTTGGACACGGTATTGCGGCCTTTGCTGAAAAGCGAAAACGCGGCTGTTGCTGCGGAAGCAGGCTACCGCTGGGCGCAGTCTTTATTTAAAAAAGGAAGTCTGAAAGAATCGGAAGCCGCAGCCGGTGATAATATCCGACGCAGCTCCGGCTATGAATGGTGGCTGGTGAAAACCTACCTCTTGCTGGGGGATATTTCGATGGCGCGGAAAGACTATTTCAATGCCCGAGCCACCTTCCAGAGCGTGGTGCGCAATACCCGCATTGCAGAGCTGAAAGCCTATGCCCAGCAGCGTTTAGCCGACTTGAAGCAGCTTGATAAATCAAAACTTTCCAACGAGTAAGCACATGTCCAAGCATATTACCGGACTCACAGTTGCGTTGCTGGCATTGCTCGCTTTTCAGGCGGATGCACAACGACGCAGCGACACGACTATCAAGGGTACTACCCTTGAAGTGTATCAGGTGTATGAGCCGGAGATGAAGCCGATTCAGAAACCTAATTACACTGCCGCACCGCCTCCTGCCAACCGCGAGCCGGTGCCACAGCAGTACGAGGTGCCACAGCAAACGTTACTCTATTCTTACCCTGCATTGCCCTTGCGCCCGCTCGCCCTCGGCAAAGACACAGGCAGTCTGCCGCCACAGAATTATGTCCTACTGGGTGGAGGAAATCTTTCTACCATTCTTGCAGAAGCAGGCCTGGGAAATTTGCATGGCGACAACTGGAAAGCGAACGTGTCAGCCCGTTATCTGAGCCAACAGGGTGCGCAGGAGAATCAGCTTTTCCGTGATTTTTTTCTGAGCGGTGATGGCACGGTGCAAGTCGGAACAAATGTGGTGGAAGCCGGTCTGGATGTCGGTCGCAAAGTCTATGGGCGATATGGTTACGACCACGATGTCCTACGCTACGACCGCGATTCTGTGCGCATGAAATATGATCATGCCGGACTGAGCCTGGGTATGTACAATACCGAACCGGGGCCGTGGGGAATTGCTTATCATCCGACGTTTCAGTTCATGGCCTGGGATGGTGCGCAGGGCCACGAAACAGACCTCAACCTTTATGCACCTGCTACAAAATTTCTGGATTCCTCCTTCTCTCTTGGCTTGGCGCTCAATCTGCGTCTGGCTTGGAATTCGTTGGCATCATTGCCCGATCCCGCTCAGAGCAGCCACGTGTTTCAGTTGACACCATTCGCAGATTTTCATCGCGAAGGTTTCAGCATTCATGCAGCCGTTTCGCCTACCTGGAGTCAGGGGGCTGAGCTGCTCTGGCTACCTGACATCCGGCTACGCTATCAGTTCTGGAATGATCGTCTGGGCATTGCTCTGGGTTGGAAAGCAGATCGAGTTCAGAACACCCTGCAGCAGCTCAGCATCGTGAATCCCTATCTATTTCCGGGCGATTTTGATATTCATCAAACGACCCGCCATGAAGTCTTTGGCCGTTTCGATTTGGCAGTGGGCAACCATCTCAGCATTTGGGGCAATGCATCCTGGCAGCAGAACGATGTGTTGCCGCTTTACATCACTCGTCCGGGCAGCGATGGCAAGGATCTCAGCCTGATCTATGATGATGATGTGCGAGCCATTTGCTGGGGCGGCGGATTGCGGTATCAGTTGGGTGAATACCTCGCAATTGGCGCCGAAGGGCAATGGAGCAATTACTACCAACAGGCCTATTTGCGACATCCTTATGGACTGCCGGCGGTTCGCCTGCGCGGCAATATCTATTGGACGCCCGCCAGAGGATTATCGCTGTCGAGCTACATGGAAGTGCTGGACGAAATATGGGCACTGAATGCAGTGGGGCAGGACGTACATCTGCGTGGTGTTTTCGATTTTGGGGCAGCCTTGGAATACAATTTTGTTTCGAAGTTGTCCGTCTTCCTCCGCGCAGAAAATCTGTTAGGTCGGCACAACGAGCGCTGGCTGGATTACCCTTCCTTTGGCTTCAATATTTACGGCGGAATCCGCTTCCGTTTTTAGCTTCACCCCTCCTTACTTTTCACGCCCTTTCTCGTTTTTCCGCATGGACATCGCCAAGTATATCGGCCTCTACCTTTTCAAGAATAATTACTGCTACCTCCACGGCCTGGGCAACCTCGAGATCAAGCGGAAGCCTGCCGCTTTTGAAGGTGAAAGCCTGCATGCCCCGGAGTACGAAGTGAAGTTGACGCCTGGCGGAAGTATTGACGACGCACTCGCCAATTTCATTGCAACCTACGAGCAGACTTCTATCTCGAAAGCTGCGAATGCCCTACGTGATTTCAGCATTGCTACGCGTGCGGAGTTAAGTGCAGGAAAGGAGGTTGAAATTCCCGGGATCGGCCGTTTTGTTGACGAGCATGGTGCGATCGGATTTATCGGCAACCCGCATCTCCAGCATGTTCCGCCACCGGTGCCGGTCATCCGAATGGCGAAACGCACGGAAGAAGCGCCCGATTTTCATCGCGATTTTGAAGAAGGAAAAAGCAAGAGCGAGATAGCCTGGGGGCGCATTGCCCTGTTGGCTGTCGTGGTACTGATTATTGCGGGCGCCGCAGTGTTTGGATATCGTTATTTCAAAGACAGGCCGATGCAAAATCCGGTAGTGCAACAACCTGCACAGGTGCAGCCGTCCATCGAACCGCCGGTACAAACCTTGCCTGCAGACACTACAGTTCATCAAGACAGCACTCAGATACCACCGCCTGCTGTGGCTCCCACCAGCGACTATCTGGTGGTACTTAATCACTACAGCAATCAGGCCGCTGCCGACCGCCGCACCGGATTCCTGACGCGCAATGGCAATAAAGTAGAGGCGAAAATGCTCGACTCAATGCACTATGTGGTGGTGATGCGGATGCCCTACAGCGCCGGTGATACAACCCATGTGTTGGATTCGCTTCGCCGCTTTTTCAACCCCAAGGGCAGGGTGTATATCCTGCATTGATTTCGCTCCAACCTCTATTAATGAGGATGTGTGCCTGAAGGCTGAATCAGGCCGGTGATGCGCATTCGGAAGATGGTTGAAAGGCCTTTTCCTACCGCTTTTCTGCTATTGTAAAAAGCAGGAAGAAAGCGTGCTTTAAGGAAGTTGAAGCACCACTATTGAAGTGAAAATTAGTACTGCTTCTTCCTGAAATCACCGCGCTTCCAGGCCTCAAAAAATTCAGCCCAGGATATAGGATTCATGATATTGGAAGGACGCACCTGACCATAATAGATGGCCTCGCGTGCAAGGGTCTGCTGATAGACTGCCTGATTTTCGCGACCGTCACGAGGCATGGTGTAGGCCATCGCGCGCAGCATCAGCGCATCTGTATTTTTTCTGGCAACCTCATACTGGTCATCCGGAATTTGCCAGTGCGTGAATGCATAGTCGAATTGCTCGCGGGAGGGCAGCGGACGCACAATAGTTTCAGGGAGATAAAAAGTGTCTTGCACCATGAGTTGAATCATGGAGAAGTACTGCCCCTTGATGTGCATCGGCACTACATAGGTCTTGGGACGGAAGCCCACCGCACTAAACTCAAGGGTATCGCCTTTGTAGCAAACGAGTGAAAAGACGCCCATCTCAGAAGAGCTTACACCGCGGTATTTGTTCTTGACGGAAACGGTCGTGAAAGGCACTGCCCGCAGACTATCGGCAGTGATGGTTACCCCATTTATCTGCACGATACGATTGTCTTCTTCATCCTGTGCATAGGCCGTTAGTATAAGTCCTTGCGCAGCAAAAAAGAGAAGCATCAATCGGCACAACATGACAGGGAAAAGTAGGCGCGGAGCACGCCGGCAGGCTCGGATAAAACCATTGCCAGCCACAAAGATGCAAGCGCTGCCCGTACTTTTGCGGGGCTCAAAATTTGATTTAACGAAAGATTTATGGCTATTACTAAAGAGGCGGTTTTGCAGGCCCTGAGCCAAGTGCAGGAGCCTGATTTGGGAAAGGACCTCGTCACGCTCAACATGGTTGAGGATATCCGGATTGAGGATAATAAAATAAGCTTCACGGTCATCCTGACGACGCCGGCCTGCCCGCTGAAGGAGATGATTGAAAAGGCTTGCATCAACGCCATTCGAGTCATGGTGAGCGCGGATGCGGAGATCAGCATCAATATGAAATCCAGAGTGGCGAGCAATCGCCGCGATACGAAGGGCATCCTGCCGGGCGTCAAGAATATTATCGTCGTCGCGTCGGGTAAAGGAGGGGTTGGCAAAAGCACGGTAGCCGTGAATCTTGCTCTGGGCCTCGCCCGCGAAGGTGCTGCCGTGGGCCTGCTGGACGCCGATATCTACGGGCCTTCTGTCCCCATCATGCTGGGCATTCGCAATGAGCGCCCCAAGATGACGGACGTGGACGGCAAGGGCAAGATTGTGCCAATCGAACGGTTCGGCATCAAGGCCATGAGCATCGGCTTGCTGATTGATGAAAAGCAGGCCGTCATCTGGCGCGGGCCTCAGGCCAGCTCGGCCCTGCGTCAGTTCATAGGCGACGTCATGTGGGGAGAGCTGGATTATCTGGTTGTAGACCTGCCGCCGGGCACGGGCGACGTACAACTCACGATGGTGCAAACGGTGCCGGTGACCGGTGCTGTGGTGGTGTGCACCCCACAGGCCGTGGCTGCCGCAGATGCGCGCAAGGCCATCATCATGTTCCGCCAACCTCAAATCAATGTGCCCATCCTGGGAATCATTGAGAACATGTCCTACTTCACGCCGGCTGAATTGCCGAACAACAAGTACTACATCTTCGGCAAGGGTGGAGCCCAGCAGATGGCGGATCAATTTGAAATTCCCTTCCTCGGCGAAGTTCCTTTGGTGCAAAGTATCCGTGAAGGTGGTGACGTAGGCGTGCCGGCAATTGTGAATGATGATGTACAGAGCAGCGAAGCATTTATGGGCGTAGCGCATCGCGTGGCACAGCAGGTGTCTATCCGCAACGCGAACCTGGCCCCGACCAAGGTGGTCGAGATGAAGATGTAGCCCCGGGAAAGGCAACGACAAAAACTTCAGTTTGATGAATCGAGAACAGCTTGTTTCCTGCATCAGGAAAAAGAAGTCGGTGCTGTGTGTGGGCCTGGACACGGATCCGGCGAAGGTGCCCGCAGGAATGCGGGAAACGAAAGAAGGCATCATCGCCTTCAACAAGGCCATCATTGATGCCACAAAGGATTTCGCGGTAGCCTATAAAATCAATACGGCTTTTTATGAGGCGCAGGGAATTGAAGGCTGGCAGATTCTTCAGGAGACGCTGGCCTACCTTCCCGATGATGTCTTCAGCATTGCCGATGCCAAGCGCGGCGATATCGGCAACACAGCCGACCAGTATGCCCGCACTTTTTTTCAGACCTACCCTTTCGATTCGGTAACTGTAGCGCCCTATATGGGTGAGGATTCGGTGAGCCCTTTCCTGAAGTACGAAGGGCGATGGGCCATCGTGCTGGGGCTTACGTCCAATAAGGGCAGCCAGGATTTTCAGATGCTGCCTACTGGCGACGGTTTGGTTTATGAAGAGGTGCTGCGCAAAGTCTCTGGCTGGGGTAGCTCCGAGAATTTGATGTTCGTAATCGGCGCCACGCAGGATGCGCAATTGCGTCGCGTGCGGGAAATCGTCCCGAATCACTTCTTGCTGATTCCCGGTGTAGGTGCCCAGGGCGGCGACCTGAATGCCGTATGCCAATCCGCACTCAATGACGATGGCGGCATTCTGGTGAATGTTTCCAGAGGAATCATGTATGCCGGCCAGGGGCCTGACTTCGCGGAGCGCGCTGCGGAAGCGGCCGCAGGCTACCAGCGGCAGATGGCGGCTTATTTGTAATTTTTCGAGGCAGGCCTCTTTCTCATCCTCCTGCAACACTTATGCAGGAAGCCTTGCTCCAATTCATCTGGCAATACAGTCTTTACCGACCGGCAGCCTTATACACTCAATCGGGCGAGCGGGTAGAAGTGCAAGCACCGGGCACCCGTAATACCGATGCAGGCCCGGACTTCAGCATGGCACGGGTGAAGGTGGGCGAAACACTGCTGGTGGGCAATGTGGAGCTCCATGTGCGTAGCTCCGACTGGCAACGCCACCGCCATGATGCGGATACAGCATACGACCGCGTGATTCTGCACGTCGTGTATGAAGATGATGGCGGCCATCGCCGGGAAGGTCTGCCCTTGCTGGAATTGCGCGATCATATTCCTGAGGAGGTGTTGCAGCGCTACACGGACTTGATTCAAACAACTGCCGCCCTGCCTTGTGCCGCGTCGTTGGGTGGTGTTCATGGCATGACGCGCCGCTCGTGGATGAGCAGGATGCTGGTAGAGCGCTGGGAGCAGAAGCTGGAGCAGTGGGCCGCTGATCTGAAGCAGGCCGGTGGCGACTGGCATACACTATACTGGTGGCGCCTGGCGGCCAATTTCGGATTCAAAGTGAATGCAGGCCCTTTCCTGCTGCTGGCGCAGTCGCTGCCGCTGCGCCTCTTGCTAAAGCAGCCGGGTTTGTTGCAGTTGGAAGCGCTGCTTTATGGCCAGGCAGGCTTTCTGGAAGGAAGTTTTACCGACGATTACCCGCGCGCTTTGCAGGCTGAGTTTGCGTACCTGAAAACCAAGTATCGCTTGGCGCCGATGGAAATGGGTGCCTGGAAGTTCATGCGCCTCCGACCCGCGAATTTTCCCAGTCTTCGAATCGCACAATTGGCGGCCTTACTGCATCGAGCGCCTGCACTCATTCACAGCCCGGGCGGTAGCGAGGATGTTGCGGGATTGGTGCAAGCCCTCTCGGTGCCGGCGAGTGAATATTGGGACCGCCACTATCGTTTTGAAGATGCTCCTCATGTGGCTTCGCGAAAAATGTTGGGCACGGATGCGGCGCACAACATCATCATCAACACAATTGCGCCCATCCGATTTCTATACAGCCACGAGCAGGGAAGGCCTCGCGATGCGGAGGCTGCGTTGCAGATGCTGGAGGCGCTGCCTGCAGAAAACAACAAAATCACGCGGATGTGGGCGACGCACGGATGGGCCAGCACCAATGCAGCCGACTCGCAATCGCTGATACAACTGTTCAACAGCTACTGCAGCAGCAAGCGATGTCTGGAGTGCGCAGTGGGGCTCAGCATCATCAGGGCCAGATAAACTGGACGGACTTCTCCATGTCGGGATGCAGGCTTTCGAAGACGGGGCAGGTACGTGCCGCATGTTCGATGAAAGCGCGTGCACGATCATCGTATTGGTGCGGGCCTGCAAAGCGCATGGTGATGCGGATCTGGCCGATGCGGCGTGGATTCTGCGCCATGATTTTTTCGACGTCACATTCGACGGGGCCGAGCACAAACTGATGGGCCTTGGCTGAGAGCGCCATGATGGTCAACATGCAGGATGCAAGGGCCGCAGAGACTAAGTCTGTAGGAGAAAATTTGGAGCCGGTGCCGCCATTGTCGGTGGGCGCATCGGTTTGGATAGTGGTGCCGGAACGAAGGTGGACAGCGGTTGTCGCCACGCCCGATTCATAACTCACTTTGGCCGTCATGGGGAGGAAAAGATTTTAGCGAAAGTAAGATGGGCCGGTAGAAGGGAAGCTTGGAGGTATTCTTTCACCGCATCATTCTGTGAAGCCACACTTTATGGGAAAAGCTTCATAGGAGCAATAGCCCTGAACGGTGCCATCGCCGAAAATGCTTCATCGGAGTGCAAAAGCTGACTACAAAAAAACCTCCTGACGATGCTTTTACGGGACGGAAGGCGGCCTGATTGTACGTGTACATTTGTCGCCTCATGGCCTTTAGTGGCAGTATTATCAGCACCAGTTTTACCCAGGCTCTGGGTGAGTTGCGGGCGAATCGCCTTCGGACGGTGCTTTCGCTGCTGGGCATCACTATTGGCATCTTCTGTATTGTGGCGGTGGCGGCTGTGCTAAACAGCATGGAGGCGAAAATTCATGAAAACATGTCGGCGCTGGGATCCGATGTTTTGTACATCAACCGGCGGCCTTGGATGCCTGAAGGCGGTGAATACAAATGGTGGGAATATCTGCAGCGCCGGCCCATGTCGCTGGCGGATATGCGCGTGTTACAACGCAACGTACCCGAGGCAGCGGTAGTAACGATTTGCTATGTGCAGCCCGGTGCGACGGTGAAGGCAGACGGCCAGAGTGTGGAAGGAGCGATGCTGTATGCGGCGATGCCCGGTTTTGAAAAAGTGCAAAATGTGGAGGTGCAGCAGGGGCGTTACCTCAGCGCCGCAGAGTTGGAGACAGGCAGCAACACGGTAGTTATTGGGCATGAAATCAAAGAATCGCTGTTTGGAAATCTGGATGCGATTGGGCGCACGCTCAAGATTGCAGGGCGCAGCTTTCATGTGGGGGGCGTGATGCACAAAGAAGGACAGAACATGGCCGGCTTCAACTTCGACAACTCTATCATCCTGTCGTATGCCACAGCTTCGAGCATGTATGATATTCATTCCCGCGACTGGAATAATGACCCGACAGTGATGGTGAAAGCGCGGCCGGGCGTGTCGGTGGATGAACTGGAAGATGAAGTGATGGGCGTGCTGCGTGCAGAGCGGAAAGTGAGGCCAGGCGCGGCTGCCGACTTCTCCGTCAACCGCCTTTCCGAAGTGTCGAAGCGCCTGTCCGAGGTGTTTGGCGTTGTCAATATGATTGGCGGTGTGATTGGGCTATTCTCACTGTTGGTAGGAGCCTTTGGCATTGCCAACATCATGTTTGTGACCGTGCGCGAACGAACAAAAGTGATTGGATTGAAAAAGGCCATCGGTGCACGGCGGATTGTGATCATGACTGAATTTCTGGTAGAGGCTGTGACGCTATGCCTCATTGGTGGTGCTGTTGGGATCTTGCTGGTGTGGCTGCTGGGCCTGGGCCTGACCTATGCGCTCGATTTTCCGATTAGCCTTTCGGTCAGCAATATTGTTTTTGGCGTAGGCATATCGGCCCTGGTAGGTATTGTGGCGGGGCTGGCACCGGCTTTGTCTGCTTCGCGCTTAAACCCCGTAGTGGCAATCCGCTCCACATAGCGCCACAAGAAAATTTATAGATGATGAACGAGACGAATTCCGCTTCACGCGTACCACTGCTGGACGATCTGCGCATCCGTAGAAAGTTGCTGCGCATGGCCTGGCAGATTTGGGAACACAACAGCAATGAAAAGGCGATTACCCTCATCGGCATCTCCGGCAATGGAGCAGTGATTGCAGAAATGCTGGCGGAGCATCTGCGCACGATTTCACCCCTCCAGGTCAGCATCCTGCGCGTGGACATGGACAAGGCGGCCCCGATGAGCGCGCCAATCACGGTTGATGCTCCCATCCATGACCGCTCGCTGGTGTTGGTGGATGATGTGGCCAACTCGGGTCGCACGCTGCTCTATGCTCTTCGTCCCTTGATGGAAGCCGAGCCGGAGAAAATTCTGATTGCCGTCCTGCTGGAGCGTAAGCACAAGTCCTTTCCGGTAGCACCCGATATTATTGGACAGAGTGTGGCGACCACTTTGCAGGATCATATCCATGTCCGCATTCTTGAAAACCGAATTGAAGCCTATTTAGAATAAGCAATGAATACTCTTGTCATCCACGGCGGTGCCGGCAATATTGTGCCCGCCATCATGAATCCGGAACAGGAACGCCAGCATCGGGCAGGGCTGAAAGATGCGCTGGACGCAGGTTACGAAGTACTGCAGCAGGGAGGCGCGGCCACCGATGCCGTGATTGCAGCCATCGCTTCACTCGAAGACAATCCGCTCTTTAATGCAGGGCGCGGTGCCGTTTTTACCAAAAAAGGCCTTCACGAAATGGATGCGGCATTGATGGATGGCCGCACGCTGGAAGCAGGTGCCGTAGCCGGTGTTCGCAATGTGCGCAACCCGATCCGGCTGGCCAGAGAAATCATGCTGCATAGTGGCCATGTCTTTCTGAGCGGCAGCGGTGCGCATGAGTTTGCACTGATGCAAGGGCTGGATCTCGTTCATGACGACTACTTCTTCAACCAGGACCGCTACGACCAGTGGGTCGCCATTCGCGATTCCGACTTCTACCAGCTCGACCATAAGGGCGATAATCTGAAAGGAGCTATTCCCAACACCGACCATAAGTTCGGGACGGTGGGCGCCGTAGCCTGCGATGCGCAGGGCAACCTGGCAGCGGGCACTTCAACCGGCGGCATGACCAATAAACGCTTTGGACGCATCGGCGACAGCCCTGTGATCGGTGCAGGCACTTACGCCAACAACAAGACCTGCGCAATTTCCTGTACCGGCCATGGTGAGTTTTTCCTGCGTGCCGTCGTAGCCTACGATGTGAGTTGCCTGATGGAATACGCCGGTCTCAGCCTGCAGCAAGCCTGCGAGCGCGTGGTGAATGACAAGCTGAAAAAGATGGGTGGTGAAGGCGGCCTGATTGCCGTCAACGGTCAGGGTGAACCATATTTCTGCTTCAATTCGGCAGGTATGTATCGCGCAATGCGCAATCAGGAAGGGAGAGAGGAAATTGCCTTTTACGGAGCGTAGCCGGAATTGAAAACTTAGCTCATCAGTTCCTGATAGAGCTGAAAATTTTCATCGTCAAAACAGACGAAGGAAACCTGCTGCAGGATGCCCTGTTCGGCAAAAGAACGAACGGCATTCAGGGCAATTTCCGCTGCCAGGCGTTTGGGGAAATTATACACTCCCGTACTGATATTGGGGAAGGCAATGTGAGCAAGGTCGTGCGCTTCTGCCAGGCGCATGGCATTGTGGTAGCAGTTGTGCAAGAGCTTTTGCATCTCCTGCGGGCGGCCTGCATTCCAGATGGGACCTACGGTGTGAATGACGAAGCGGGCTGGCAGCAGGCCTGCTGTGGTGAGCACCGCCTCGCCGGTAGCGCAGCCGCCCTGCTGTTCGCGGATGCGCATGCAGGCTTCAAGAATGGCAGGGCCTCCTTTGCGATGAATAGCGCCGTCCACGCCGCCGCCTCCCAGTAGGCTGGCATTGGCTGCATTGACGATGGCATCTACCGCCAGCGTGGTAATATCCGCCTGTAGCAATGCCAGCTTCATAGCTATTTGATGGAAGCATGTTCGTTGAGGAAGTTCTCCCAGCGCTCCAGTTGGGCGCCTTTCATCACACGCGGGAACTTGCTCATGCCACCATCGCGGCCAATGCTCTTGAGGTAGTCGTAGAAAGCCTGAAGCGGCAGCATTTCCACAAAAACTTCCTTGAGTGCTGATTCCCTTTCCACCGCATAGTCATCATTGAGCTGGCAGAGGGTTTCGTCCAGGATACGCCGGACTTCGGCAGCATCGGGTGGGGTGCCGTCATAACCCACATACCAGCGGTGGGCAAAGCGGCCTTCGAAGCTGAAGCCTGCCACACAAAACTCACGTACCTCAATGCCCATCTCGCGTTGTAGTGTTTCGATGGCGCGGGTCATATTGTCCACGCTAAGGTGCTCGCCACACAAAGACAGAAACTGCTTGGTACGGCCCGCAATCACAAACTCGGAGCGGGCTGCGTTGGTGAAACGGATGACATCACCGATGATGTAGCGCCAGGCGCCGGCGCAAGTGCTGAGCACGACGGCATAGTCCACGTCGTTTTTCACCTCGTCAATTGTCAGCGACTGAGGCTTTGTGCGCGGCTCGCCGCTATCGTCAAAATTCTTTTCGTTGAAAGGAATGAACTCGAAGAAAATGCCTGCGTTGAGAACGAGCTGGATGTCGCGGTCGGGTGCCGGCTGAAAGCCGAATGAGCCTTCCGAGGCCATGTAGGTTTCGGAGTAGGCAATGGGTCGGCCCATGAGCTTCTTGAAGCTTTCGCGATAAGGCTCAAAGGCCACGCCGCCATGGATATAGATGGACAGGTTCGGCCAGATCTCGTGGATATGTTTCACCTTATGGTAGGCGATGATTCGCTCCAGCACGATTTGCACCCAGGCAGGCACACCGCACACGGTGCCTACATCCCATTCCCTCGCCTTGCGCACGATGAGCTTGATGCGTGCTTCCCACTCTTTGGTTTTTGAAATTTTCTGTCCGGGCTTGTAGAGGAAAGAGCTCATCCAGCGGGGCATTGTTTTGGCGCTGATGCCACTCATGTCGCCTTCATAATAACTGCCGCGCTCGAAGAGGGAAGTGGTGCCGCCCAGCATCAGGATTCCTTTTTGATAAGCCCGTTTGGGCACCTTGAAATTGGCAAGCGCACACATCTGTCGCCAGGCCACCTGCTTGGTGCTTTTCATCATATCGCTGGTGACGGGGATGTGCTTGGACGACGATTCAGAAGTGCCGGAGGAAAGGGCAAAAAACTTCACCTGGCCCGGCCAGGAAATATTCTCCTCTCCCTGAAGCAGGCGATACCACCATTGGTCGTGCATCTGGTTGTAGGTATGCACCGGCACCCGCTCGCGGAAGGCCGTCATGAAGTCCACTTCATGGCTGAGGATGCCTTCAAAATCGTAGTGTTTCCCGAAGGAGGTGTACTGCGCTTTTTCCAGCAGCCGGCGCAGTGTCTGCCTTTGGTAAGTAATTGCAGAAGCGTTTTGCGAGGAGAGCTTGTGCGAAAGCCAAAGCGACCGCGCAACGATGTTTCCAACTATAGCAGCCATGAGTCAAAAAGCCTTTCTAAAAGGTGCCAGCAAAGGCGGGCGCAAAAATAGAACTTCCCCTGCGCAGCAACTTAAGCCGGGTGGGATAGGTGGGCTTGAATGAAGGGCAGCCTTCTTAAAGCTTCCCTCCTTTCACCGATTGGCCGGCGGCATTATTAGGAAATCTCATTGTGCTCTTGATTCACAAAAGGGAGGCTATCGGCGGCAGGGTTTTTAACCCCTTGTTTCTCGTCCGGTGGGGTAGGCATGAAGGCTACCTTTGCCGCGCAAACTTTTTTCCAACCTCCTTTAAATTCTCTCATGCAAGCCTGGAAAGAATATCAAACCCAAAATCAGGATCGCTTCCTGAATGAACTCCTTGATCTGCTGCGCATCCCTTCCGTTTCTGCCGACAGCAAACACAAGCCTGATGTGGCACGTTGTGCCGAAGCCGTTCGTGATTCCCTGATGAAAGCAGGAGCCGATAAGGCTGAAATCGTACCTACCGATGGCCATCCTATTGTGTATGCCGAAAAAATCGTGGATCCTTCCAAGCCGACTGTGTTGGTGTATGGCCACTACGATGTGCAGCCGCCCGATCCGCTGGATTTGTGGCATAGCGGCCCCTTTGAGCCGGTTATCAAAGACGGTAAGATTTATGCACGTGGAGCTTGCGATGATAAAGGCCAGATGTTTATGCACGTGAAGGCACTGGAGGTGATGGCCAAGACAGGCCAGATGCCTTGCAATCTGAAGTTCATGATCGAAGGGGAAGAGGAAGTGGGATCTTCCAACCTTGGAAAGTTCCTTGCGGATCACCGCGAGCAACTCAAAGCAGACATCGTGCTGGTGAGCGACACCTCAATGATCAGCATGGAGCACCCCAGCATTGAGAGTGGCCTGCGCGGCCTGGCTTATATGGAAGTAGAGGTGACCGGCCCCAACCGCGATCTGCATAGCGGCGTGTATGGCGGTGCCGTTCGCAATCCCATCAATGAGCTGTGCAAGATGATTGCCTCGCTGCATGATGAAAACAACCACATCACCATCCCGGGCTTTTACGACAAGGTGAAAGAACTGACCGCAGACGAAAAGAAGGCTCTGAATAGTGCTCCGTTCGATCAGAAAGAATACAACGAAGACCTCGGCATTGGTGAGGAGTGGGGTGAGAAAGGTTACAGCAATCTGGAGCGTACCGGAACACGTCCCACGCTGGATGTGAACGGCATCTGGGGCGGCTATACCGGTGAAGGTGCCAAGACGGTATTGCCTTCGAAGGCCTTCGCAAAAATTTCGATGCGCCTGGTGCCCGATCAAAACAGTGAAGCAATCGCCGACCTGTTCCGCAGGCATTTTGAAAGCATCGCACCCAAGAGTGTGCAGGTGAAAGTGACGGCCCATCACGGCGGCGAGCCGGTTGTGACGCCTACCGACTCTGTGGCTTACAAGGCTGCGGCGCAGGCTATCCGCACCACTTTTGGCAAGGAGCCC
Organism: Chitinophagaceae bacterium; assembly: GCA_035914595.1. Classification (GTDB taxonomy): domain Bacteria; phylum Bacteroidota; class Bacteroidia; order Chitinophagales; family Chitinophagaceae; genus UBA1952. The sequence goes on from JAMIQN010000027.1 coordinate 39,277, forward strand.
ATTCCGACGCGCGGCGGTGGCTCCATTCCTATCGTAGCCTTGTTTGAAAGCATTCTTGGTCTGAAGACTGTATTGCTTGGCTTCGGGCTGGATAATGACAATATCCACTCGCCGAACGAGAAGTATGATGTGGCCAACTATGAAAAGGGCATTGAGACCATCCCTTATTTCCACAAGTTTTTTGCGGAGATGAAGGGCTAAGAAAGCTTGCCTAATGGCAGCCGGCGCATTTCGTGAAAGGTCGTTTGGGGCCTGGCGGAATGCGCCTTCTTTTTTGAAGGAAGAGAGCAGAGTTCAAACGGTACTCACCTCAATTTTTTAGAGAAAACCTTAACTGAGTTACGTGATGGAAGCCTTTTCAGGAAAAGAAATCGGGGAAAGCAGCGGCCTTTTCCCGGCGTGCTTTCCCCGAAAGGATGAAGTCTTAAAGAGCTTGTTTAGTGTGCCCAGCCACTGGCTCCGAAACGATAGCGCAGGCCTGCCGACATCGGGAAGTTAAAGACGTCGAATGGGCCGTTTCTTCCTGCTGCGCGATTATCTACCAGATTGATGTGATTGAAGCGGGGAGCCACTTCTACGTTGATGCCAAAACGATCGGAAATCCACCAATCCATGCCGGCTTGGAGGCCTATGGTGTAGCCGGCGCCGGGCTCGTAATGGTATTCTGAAACGAAGCGATATTCTTCGCCAATGCCGCCGTTGAACTGATTGTACACCGTGCGACCGTCATTGACGGTGAACAGGGCTCCTACTCCAATACCATAATAGAAAGCCGAGCGGAGGTTGCGCATTTGGTCATAGATGGGAACCACGGCGTTGACGCGGGCTTCTACCGTCCAGGTGCGTTCTGAATAGACGTAGCGTACACCGGGCTGGCCCAGCATCTTGCCATCCAAACCATACAGGGTAGTAGTGCCGAGGGCAGACCATTCTGAATGTGTATTTACAAGCAATCCCACTTGGAATTGGTCGGTGAAATTGTAGTTGCCCACCACTCCAAACATGTTGGGAAGGCTCTTTTCATCGGCTGAATAATCTACTTCACGATAGACGCGTGTTGTAGGAGCAATGCCTCCATTGATGCCTACATTGAAACGATAATCAGGCTCGTTCGACCATTGTGCAGAGGCAATTCCACTGCTGAAAACCAAAGCAGCAGCAAGAAGTAGGCGTGTTGTCATCGTCCTTTTTTTCGGTGCCGAAAGATAGGTAAGAATGCGAAAAAGCATGGAAGCCTGTCGGTTGTTTCAGTCAGGCTAACCTTGGTTGAGTTTGCTGATCCGAACCTCCATGCCGGGCTTCACCTGCATCAGGGCTGTGGAAAGGATGGTATCGCCCGCGTTGAGGCCTTGAATGATTTGAACCCGGTCTGCCGTGCGGTCGCCTGTGCCTACTGTTTGCAATTCCACTTTCCCATTGCGCAGCAGTGCCACCTTTTTGTCGCGTGTGGTGGGTATGATGCACTGGCTGGGAATCAGGATGCTTTCATTATTAGTGCCGAAGGGCACAATGACGTGGGCAAATGCGCCGGGAACCAGATGCCCACCGGCGTTCGCTACCACAGCACGCACACGCAGCGTATGGGTTGCAGGGTCAGCACCGGGATCCATTGCCGTGATTTTTCCGTGCAGGGTATCGCGGTTACCATCTACATAAAACCGTAGCGACTCACCCGTCTTGAGGTAGCTCTGATATTGGTCCGGGATGGCGAAATCGAGCTTTAAAGAAGTCGTTTGCTGGAGCGATGCCACAACAGTAGCGGGGCTGATGATTGCACCTACTGAAATGTTGCGAATGCCGACCGTGCCATCAAAGGGGGCCAGGATGCGGAGCCGCGCCAGGTTGGCTTCTGCGACCTCGATATCAGCGTTCACCGACTTGATATCAGTTTGCGTGGCTTCAAAATCCTGCTGGCTGATACCCCCTATTTGGAGCAGTTGTTTCTGGCGCTGTTCTGTGCTCTGTTGCAGGGCCCGCTGTGCTTTGAGTTTAGCAATCTGAGCTTTCACATCCGCGTCGTTGAGTTGCACCAATAGCTGACCTTTCCGGACCCGGCTGCCTTCATGAAAAAAGATGCCTGTGACGCGCCCGGACACTTCCGGATGAATTTCTACAGCCTCATTGGCAAGGAGCTGGCCGGAAGCAGTGTAGGCGGGCGCAAAGGGCGAGCGCGTAACGAGGTAGGCCTCGGCAGTAACAACCCGTTTCATTCCGGAGCCGGCTTTCCCCTTTGCCTCCTCGCTACCTTTATTCGTACAGGCGTATAGTAAAAGCGAAGTGGCGAACACAGATAAAACAAGCGTTGGGACGGAACGTAACATCATCGGTTCAGGCTTGGGGGATTCGTTGAAAAATGAAGCCGCAAAAGTACCCGGTGCGCCAGTACCGAATCAGATGCCAAAGGCCGGAATGCCTCGATTGAGATATAGGCGAAAGACCATCATGCTTGGTGTGCTGATTGCGTTGGTGGCTTTGATTCAATTCGTTTTTCCGAATCACCTGCGTCTGGCTTCGGGCTACAACAATTATGTTTTTCGGCCCTTTCAGAGTTTTAGAAATCTGGTATTCGATGCGGTTCCTTTCTCTGTTGGCGACCTGCTTTATCTGATTGGGCTTTTTGCAGCCATTGCAACGTTGGTACGATGGATTTATCTGCTGACGAAGCTGCGCACCATGGCGCATGAGCTGGCCTATAGCCTTTTCAATACAGCGATTACGCTGGTCACGATTTACCTTCTGTTTTTTGTGGGTTGGGGAGGAAATTATTATCGCCCTACGCTTTCCAGATTTTGGCAACTGCCTGCAATTCAGGCCCATCCGAAGGATATCCTGTTGCCTTACGATAGCCTGCTTGTATCGCGGCTCAATGCATTGGCACCTGCGTATCAGGGGCTGCCATTTAAGACTACAAACCGCCGCGCACGGGCGTATTTTCTGAAGCTGACAAACGCCAGAACCGAGTTGATAGGCATCAAAGCCAAGGCTTCTTTGTTCGGCCATTTCATGCAGTATTTAGGCATTCAGGGCTATTACAATCCCTTCACTGGCGAGGCTCAGGTAAACCATATGCTGCCTGAGTTTATGCTGCCATTTGTGGTCTGTCACGAGATGGCACACCAGAGCGGCATTGCCGCAGAGGATGATGCCAACCTGCTTGCCTATGCGATCTGTACGAGTGCGCCGGATAGTGCGTTTGTGTATTCGGGCTATTTCAACCTGTGGCTTTATGCGCAAAGCCGCCTTCGTCGGATAGATTCTACGGCTGCTAATAACCTTTTTGCACGTCTCAATCCGTTGTCACACAGTCAGGTGGATACGTTGCGAGCGATCCGGAAGAAGTATCGGAGCGGCCTGTCGGAGTATAGTATGGAGCTCTATGACCGCTACTTGAGGCTGCACGATCAAAAGGAAGGGATCGAAAGCTATACACACGTTGTGTTTTCGGCATGGCTATGGGAGCAACGGAAGGCGAAGGATGAAGCAATAAGAATTCCTTGAGACCGCCGTGATTACGGCATTTGAGGCAGAGTAGTAGGCACGATTCTGATTGCTTCGTGAGCATGAAAAGTTAGATTGGTCGGCGCCGGAGGATTAGCTGTTGTGGTGCTTCGTTGTTGAAAATGATTTTTGTGGTAAGAAGATTTTACAGTGATTGGGTCGGTGCTTTTGTGATCTTTTTTTGAAGAAAACTTGGAGCGAGACAGGCGTGCCCCCTACCTTCGCGCTCCGCTTTTGAAGCGGGGTAGTTCTTAGAGGTACGAGCTTAGTTTTCAAGGTGTCAGGAAGGATTTTTTAGGATTGAAGTGATTTGGTTTTGTCGTGAAAAGAATTTTCCGAAAGAGTCCTGAAAAAAAAGTTTGGCAGTTTGAGAAACAGGTTAGTATCTTTGCACCCCGCAAATGAGGCGGGAGGGTTACCGGGAGCGGTAATTTGAGAGAGAGAAGAAGGGTAGAGAATAAGTTCTTTGACAGAAGGGAGCAGTTGGGAATATCTGGTTGTAAAGCGAGATACTCCCGGCAGGTAAG
>JAMIQN010000028.1:0-5071 GCA_035914595.1 Chitinophagaceae bacterium
AGCGATGTTTACGAAATGAAATCTATATCAAAGGATCTGGGACAATCAACGACAATTCATACTTGGTTTTCACAGCAGGGTGGATTAATAAAGTTTACCGCTTCTGACTCCAGCAGAAATCTTACCTACCTCTTAAAGCTATCACACGTAATAAAATGAAGTACGCAGTATATTTATTCATTTTCTTACTTCTGGCATCCACGGAAGTAATCGGCCAAACATATACGCTAAACCTACAGAAGTATTGGTGGTACCGCTATAGACTTGTAAATGATTTTATGAAGATAGGTCCTGATTTTGGCGAGAGTATTCCCATTGAACAGCGGGGGGGAGTAAATCCTGACGATGGACAAAAATGGCTCAAGTCAGGCGATGCCCTACAAAAGCTCGGCAACTATCTTGTTTTACTTGCCACCGAATACAAGATGCTAACACTATGCAAGCTGTCATCTGGACGAACTAAAGAAGAATTATATTATGCACTAAATGCGCTTAACCGGCTCGATTTGAACTCGGAGGAATATTATCGTCATTGGAATGACCCGGTAAATGGGAATGTTTACAGTCTTATCAATCACCCTATTCAGAACAACATTGGTATGGTACCTCATACTACCGGGAACGATGTATGGAAGAACGATTTCAATGGCCATTATATCAGAGACGATATAAACGAATATTTCGTAAGTAACAATAGCGTTCACTTCAACCGGACTGGCTTATGCGATGATCAGAAAATCAGCGAGGTGACCAGTGATTTTACGATTAGAAATAATGAGAATCATCGAGGCACATTAAGCGTATGGCTAGCAAACAATATAAACCCAAGGGTACCCGTAGAAATCTCCTTAGATCAGGCTACGGAGCTCATTAAAGGAATGGCCATGGTAATCTACCTGGTTCCGCAGTCAGAAACCGTTACAATAGATGGAACTGTCTATTCGGTAAAAGATATGGCGAAAGAATGTCTGCTCCGCCTCGTGAACTATTGCAGCAACCCAAATACCGGCAGCATAGGCGGCACTTTGGGCTGGAGGAATTGGCAAATTATCAATCCAGTGTATCTGTGGTGCGTATATGGAATAGACGGGAATCTATCAAATCCTTGTTTTCCGGGTAAAGGAGGTGGCGCCAATATGAGTCTCATGTCTATGGGAGTCGTCGATGTATTAGGGCAGATAAACGCGGGGTGGAATTCCACGCAAAGCAATACAATAAAGAATCTCGGAGGCTTGCCGCCCTGGTTTGTAGCTGGTTACCAGCTTTCCAAATCCTGGCCGGGTTTCGGTTGTTCAAATGAGAATAGTCTGTTTTCCACGACAATTGCCAGTATTTCCAATGATTGGCGTTTGTTCGGCTTTAATGTATCTCAGTATTTTGTTTTCGGCCAGTCTTTTCCCTGTCAGATACGGTATCCTCAATTGCCATTAATATACAGGGTATTACATGGAGGCCTAATGCCACATCCGGAAAATTCGTATCCCTTTGTATGGCAAGCACTCCTACCCTTTCCAACTCAAGTCGGCCTTCAAAATTCTTACGTGACCGATTTGGATGCAGCATCCCTGTGCGGCAATTACGCATTTGGATTTAACTATCCATCTTGGCAATGGTCTTCCTATGATTGGGTCACAGAGCCAGCGAAGCGCGGCAGCGGTCAGGAAAATGCATGGTTTCCGGGAATTGATTATATGTCAATCTTCAACCTATATTGCATGAATGACCCAGGTTATCCAAAGTTTTACAGCAATCCATATTACCGTGAAAACCTCAGCCAGGTATATCCTTACACTAACGGCGGCATAACCTATGGTGATGCGATAAGGCCAACTTATCTGAAGTATCTTGAGTATCTGTCTTCCACCAGCCATGTTCTTTTGGGCGGCCATGTTACCTATCGTTGTGGCCAGCAAATTGAATTATTGCCCGGCTTCCAGGCGGATAACGGCTCCAACTTCCTTGCTTATATTAAGGATTATGGCTGCGGAGATTGCAGTGGCGACGGGTTTAATCCAAACTCTAAAGATGGATTTCATATAGATGGCTTCGATGGCGACGGTGGGTTGGACTTTGGCGATGATGACGGTCCTTTTACCATTGACAGTCTGGAAGATACCGTCCAGTTCGTTCCTTACGATATACCTATTGATACGTCCATTCAATACGAGCCGACTGATAGCCTTCTGGCTCTCGATTCTTTAAACCTCATGAACATCGTAATGAGCTCTGGTGATTCTGAATTTATCGCTGCTGTTCAACAGATGTTGGATGGCAGTCAACCGGGAGGCAACCAAAGAATCCACAAGGGCAACGAGGGCGCAATGAATCCCGCCGGGCTTAGCATTAGCCCCAATCCCAATAACGGAACCTTTATCATCTCTATGCCTGATGATGAAAACTACGAGGTCTTTGTTACCAGCATTTTCGGAGAGCTTATCTATCATGAGGCATTCAAAGGCAACAGGAATGAGATTAATCTGAGCAACGCGCCACCCGGCAACTATTTGGTCAGAGTAATAAGCGCACACAGCATTGACGTTGCTAAGATTTCTGTGATGCGGTAACGGTGTGGCAGCAGGTGCGCTGAAATAGGCTACAGATTGCGCTGAAATAGACTACAGATTTTATAGGCTATTCGAATTCACTCTGTGAAAATCTGATCATCCGCAGTCTACCAGCCTACCTTTGCGCCGCTAAAAATGCCCGATTATGCAGCTCTCTGAAATACTTGCCTCTCTTGGCATTCAAAAAGAAAATCAGGGTGCCTCCACCGGCACCCGCTGGATACCTTCCCACGGCCCTGTCATTCAGGCTTCTTCGCCCGTTGATGGCCAGCCCATAGGCACCGTCGCCTCTACCGACCGCAACGCTTATGATACCGTTGTAAACCAGGCCAATGCAGCTTTTCAGGAATGGAAGATGTGGCCGGCCCCTAAGCGCGGTGAGGTCGTCCGCCAGATTGCCGAAGCCCTTCGGCAGCACAAAGATGCCCTGGGCCGCCTCGTCAGCTACGAGATGGGCAAGTCCCTGCAGGAAGGCTGGGGGGAAGTCCAGGAAATGATAGACATCGCCGACTTTGCCGTAGGCCTCTCCCGCCAGCTCTACGGCCTCACCATGCATAGCGAGCGCCCCATGCACCGCATGTACGAGCAATGGCATCCGCTGGGCCTCGTCGGCATCATCTCCGCCTTCAATTTCCCCGTGGCCGTGTGGAGCTGGAATGCCTTCATCGCCTGGGTGTGCGGCAATGCCTGCATCTGGAAGCCTTCTGAAAAAACACCGCTTTGCTCTCTGGCCTGCTTTCATATTGTCGGCCGGGTCCTCAAGGCTGCCGGCGCCCCCGAAGGCATCAACTGCCTCATCAACGGAGGCCGGGAAGTGGGCGAATGGCTCACCACCGACGCCCGCGTGCCGCTCATCAGCGCCACCGGCAGCACCCGCATGGGCAAGGCCGTGGGGGCAGCCGTAGGGCAGCGCCTCGGGAAGTCGCTACTGGAGCTGGGAGGCAACAACGCCATCATCATCTCCGAACATGCCGACCTCAATATGGCCCTCATCGGCTGCGTGTTTGGCGCAGTAGGCACCGCCGGTCAGCGTTGCACCACCACCCGCCGCATCATCATCCACGAAAGTGTTTTTGATGCGTTCAAAGACAAGCTGGTACATGCTTATGGCCAGCTCGTTATCGGCAATCCTCTCCTTGAAACCACCCACGTCGGTCCGCTCATTGACACCGATGCGGTGAAGAACTACCAACATGCTATTCAGGAAGTCCTGAAAGAAGGCGGCAAAGAAATTGTGGCCGGTGGCGTGCTGGAAGGCCCTGACTATGAAAGCGGCTGCTATGTGAAGCCCTGCATTTACGAAGTGAAAAACGATTTTAAGATCGTGCAGCACGAAACTTTTGCACCGATTCTTTACCTCATCCGCTACACCAACCTCGATGAGGCCATTGCCATGCAAAACGATGTGCCTCAGGGATTGTCATCCGCCATTTTCACCCTCAACATGCGCGAGGCAGAACAGTTTCTGTCGCACAAAGGCTCCGACTGCGGCATCGCAAACGTCAACATCGGCACCAGTGGTGCAGAGATTGGCGGCGCCTTTGGTGGTGAAAAGGAAACGGGCGGCGGGCGCGAAAGCGGCTCCGATGCCTGGAAGGCCTACATGCGTCGTCAGACCAATACCACCAACTGGGGTAGTACGCTACCACTGGCACAAGGCATTGAATTTCACGTGTAAGCCGGAACGAATGATGCCCCTGCAGCGCCGTCATGCACTGCAGGGGCATTTTTATGAATGGGGCTGAAAGTGGCGCTCGGGGGCGGCAGAATCGGCCTCGAAAATTTGCTTTTGGTTTAGCCGTTTACAGACTTACGGACAGATTGAGGCGTCCGCCCAGCCCTTGCTCTACGATTCGCTGAAGTGTAGAGATGCGCACCTCCTTTACGTTGTTTTCAATCTTGGAGATGTAGGCTTTATTCGTGCCGCTGCGTTCGGCAAGTTGCTCCTGGGTGAGGCCTTTCTTCAATCGGGCTTCGTGGAGAAGGGCGCCGAGCTTGAACGGCTCAAATCCCTTCTCCAGTTGGTCGCGGCGGGGTGTGCCGCGTTTTCCGTAATGTTCATTTTTGAAGGCTTCAAGAGTTTTAAGAGCCAGTTTTTTTTCTTTCATAGTATTCGTTCTTCAGTTTTTGTGCTTTTTCAATCATGCTCTTAGGTGCTTTTTGAGATTTCTTCTGGAATCCGTGGAGGAGGATAACCAGTCGGCCTTTGTCAAAAAAGCAGAAGATGCGAAAGATGTCAGAGCCGTGCTGGATGCGGATTTCATACAGTCCTTCTGTGCCTTCCAAATGTTTCAGATAAGTCTCCGGCACCACATCTAATTGCTCAATCAGTTGTAACGTCCAAACAATCTTGTCCTGAATTTTGGGTCGCTGCCTGTGAAAAAAGTCGCTGAAATAATCGCCATAAAAAACGATACTGCGCTTTTGAACGGGCATAGCTCAAAGATATTCGAGTTGCACTTAAGGGCAACTTAATTCCAACAATACAAAAGCACCCTCATGTGGTC
>JAMIQN010000029.1:0-3490 GCA_035914595.1 Chitinophagaceae bacterium
TCATTGCTGAAAAGAGGTAGATTTCGGGCGCCGGGGATATGTGCGTGTATATACTCCGCAGGGCTGCGAACGTCCAGCAGCAGATGGGTTGGAGCCAGTTTCAGAAAGGCTTCAATGGAGACGCTTTGCAGCGGCATGAAAAGAGGTATTCAGTAAGGGGCATCGAACCTACCACAATTTCAGAAGGCGCCTTTTCAGATGAAATTCTGCACTGTTTTCTTTCAAAATTTTCTTGCCGAATGGCATGGTATTTCTGAAGCAAGCGCGTCATCAAACGATTCCAACAATCATGAACAAGACAGGAAAAACCATTTTGGGAATTGCCCTGGCAGGGGCTGCCGGCGCTGCGAGTGTCTGGCTTTTCAAATCCAAAAAAGGAACGGCACTCCGCCATCAGATGGGCGACTATGCGCGCAATGTCCGGCAAAGAACACAGGACCGCAGGCAGGCACGTATGGAGCTACGGCACAACCATATGGAAGGGGTGATTGAATAGCGGAAGCACCTCGCATGTAGGATAGTCGCGTGTGCCTTCATCGTTTCGTATCACAAGCACTTCGATAGTATAGCACCTACCTTCATCTCATGCCACGCTACATTTCATTGCTGAGGGGCATCAACGTCAGTGGCCGGCGCATGATTCGCATGGAGGCACTTCGTGCGATGTTTGAAAGCATGGGCTTTGGTAATGTCGTGAGCTATCTGCAAAGCGGTAATGTCGTTTTCAATAGCAAAAAACAGCCAACGGAAAAGTTGTCGAAAGCCATTGCAGCAAGTATTGAATCTGACTTCGGCTTCGACGTACCAGTGATTACGCTTGATGTCGAAAAGTTGCTTCGAATCATTCAAGGAAATCCCTTTGCCAATGATTCGTCGAGCGACCCGGCCCATTGGTATGTGACCTTTCTTGCCGACACACCTGCCCCTTATGACGCCGGCAGGATTGAAGAAAAAAAACAGACGGGAGAAGCCATCGTATTCACAGATGAAGCTGTGTATCTGTATTGCCCCGGCGGCTACGGCAATACCAAGCTGAGCAATACATTCCTTGAATCAAAACTGAAGGTCGTGGCGACGACACGCAACTGGAAAACAACCACGGAACTGCTACGACTGGCGGGTTCCGACACCTGAAATTCTTCTGTATTTTCTATCGAAAGATTGGCCGCAGAATCTTCGTAAAACTCAGATTCTTCCCGGCTCATAAGCGAGGCCTTTGAAGTATTCCACATCGCGGAGCAGGCGTTTGCGCTGAAGTTGCCGCTGGATAAATGCCGTGAGCGAACTGATCGGCGAAAGGATGAAAATGGCTGTCAGCAGGAGGCGTTTGAACATGCGCACTCTTCCTTGCCTTGCCTCTGCGCCGGGCCCGCCTTTCTCACGAATAAACTTCGACCAGAATCTGAAATTTTTGATACCCCTTTGCTCCAGCAATACGAGGCCTGCATTCAGTTGAATGGCGCCATCGGCCAGGAGTTGATTCTGCAAAGTGTTCATTGTCTCCAAGTCGCCATTCGTAGCGGAATGAGCAGCTTTCAGAATGTGGGGGCCAAATCGCTTTGCAGCCTGCAGGTCGCGCTGTTGCACACCTGCCTCCGGCAACCATCGGCCGGCTTCCTTCTTTCCTGAAAAAGCCCAGCGGATAATTGTTAGGAGGGAGACCAAATTGGGATTCGTATCCGTCAGGACGATCTGCCCCACTCTTTTCGCGTGCCGCTGATCCAGCAGTTCCTTCACCTTCTCGCCGGCATTGAGCCACATGTTGCGGCAACCACAAACCGTCAACACAGGTTTGCCTTCGAGGATGGCAGCATCCTCACTTTTCAGAAAGGCCGTGATGGGCTGCGCCGGATGCAGGAACCAGGGCTGCCAGCCTAAAATGATGAAATCGTAATCGTGCTGCCGAATGTTCGACGGAAGCGGATGAATGGGTGCTGGGTCCATCGCCACACATTCGGGCATGGCGTCAAAAAACTGGGAGGCATTCCAAGGCCAGGGCCAGGGTTGCACCGGGCTAAGTGCGACGTAATGAAGCTCCATCTCCTGTCCTACATCCGCAAGGATCCGGTCCAGAATATTTCGGAGCTGACCCGACTGCGAATAATAGAGAACAAGTACGCGTGGCTTCATAGAAAGTCAAAATGCTGCGAGCCGAAGCACGCCGTGAAAAAAACTATCCGACGAGAAAGCGTTACACGACCGTTAGGTACATGTACACGTAAGTGAAGCGGGCACTTTCCGGTACCATCACCAGGAGGCGGTCACCTTTTTTCAGGCGGCCTGTGTTGTAAATCTCTTCCAGCATCAGAAAGGGAGAGGCGCTGCCGACATTACCTACCTGGGTGAGATTGTAGAACCATTTTTCATAAGGCAACGCAATGCCGATGCGCTCGTGATACTCGTATATCTGCTTCTTGAAAAACTCGCTCGACATGTGCGGCAGGTAGTAATCCACGGCATCGCCGCTGAGGCCATGCTTCTTCATCAATTCTGAGAGAAACATGCCACCGCGCGGGACGATATTCTCGCCCAACAGGCGGGTGTCTTGTTTATAAGAAAATGCGCTCTGCTCGCCCCAGGCCTGCTCGTCCATATCCGGCCATCCGGTAAACAAGCTGCCATTTTCCTTAACGGCACCGGCGTACATGCAGGTATCCAAATCGCTGGCATAGGAAATGATTTCGAGCCATTCGATACGTAATGAAAGGCCTTCTTTGTTGGGTTTGCTTTCGAGGAGTGCGGCACCGGCACCGTCGCTCAGCATCCAGCGGAGAAAATCCTTTTCAAAAGCGATAAAAGGATTCTTATCTATTTCTTTCCAACTCTCTGCCTCCTGCTGAAACAGGGAAGCTTTGGTGCGTGCCGACAGGCGTTCAGAACCTACAGAGGCTGCCATATTTACCAAGCCACTACCCACCGCCATAAATGCATACTTGAGGCCTTGCATAGAGCTGGCGCAGGCGCCGGAGGCCGAGATGATTTCCATCGGACGTGCACCTATTGCACCATGCACCATTGCTGCATGAGAAGGCAGTAACTGATCGGGTGAGGTGGTGCCTGCTGTGAGCAATTCCAGATTGGCGAGCGGATGATCATCATCGAACAAATCTCGAATCGCATTTGCCGCCATTTGCACGTTCGTATGCGTCGGCTTACCGTCCTTAAAGGCGTAATAGCGGCGCTTGATGCCGTTGTTGCGCAGTGTAATGCTCCTTGCGCGAGAGGGTTTGCCGCCTACCATCCCGAGGATGGATTCCATTTCATCATTTTCTATCGGCTCGTTAGGTAAAAACTTTGAAAGGCGAGTTATGTAAACGGGATTCATCTAAATGACGGGAACTAAAATTTCAGATTGTGTGTGTCCGCCAAAAGTAGCAGAAACGGCAAACCAGCGCCGCCTCCATGTTGCGCATAATGATGATTCAACGAATGACATCCGGCTACTTGCGAAAGGCGCAGCCGCTCACTGCTCTTTGAATCCACCCTCGTT
>JAMIQN010000030.1:0-4632 GCA_035914595.1 Chitinophagaceae bacterium
AGGGCGGGCTTCCTGATGCGGGAAAAACGCTCCGACTAACGATGTACAAAACCGTACCAGATGCCACCATACCGAACTTCTGAAATGTGGATTTCCGGGGCTTTTGAGGGTAAAACTTCCACAATCCCAGTATGGCCTCAGCCCCGTTGAAGAGGGTACCTACATACTAACTTCGTCCCCATCTACATTTCCCCTGCTGTAAAGCCAATGGCCTCCCCCAAGAAGTCTGCATCGAAACAAAAAATCGCCACTGACAACACCGACCCTGATAAGCCCCAAGGAAACCGCCGCCGTCAATGGCGCATGTTTTTCGGGCTGTTGTTTTTGGTCTTTGGTGCATTTACCAGCCTTGCCATCATTTCCTATTTCTTTAGCTGGCGCAGCGATCAGGACCTGATTCTATCCTCAGGCAGCCTGCAGGATTTCATTTTTCGTGGAAAAGAATCTGTCTCCAATTGGGGCGGGCGATTAGGCGCTGCCTGGGCACATCTTTTGGTATATCGCGGAGCCGGCATTGCGGCACTCATCATAGGCCTTTGGGCCATCAGTACAGGAGTTCACATCCTTTACGGCAAACGTATGGCGGCTCTGATGCGCTACCTGCGCTGGAGCTGCCTCATCCTGCTGATCACGGCGCCCATTTTGGCTTTTGTGCTTCCTCAGTCGGCTTTTCCCTGGGGGGGCGCACTCGGCTCGGAAGCCATTGCTTATTCCAACGGACTAATAGGCCAGGCAGGCACGGGACTGATCCTGCTGGCAGTTGTGGCCTTTGTGCTGTTCGTCATTTTCGCACTGGACATTTCACCGATGATTCGCCGGGCCAGGCGTGCTGCGCAAAAACTACGAGAAGGCTTCCCTTCGCTAAGCCCTGAAGGCAATACCGGGGAACAGGAAGAAGAACCCACAGAAGCTCCTTTCACCGGACTGGGCAGCAAAGGCATCGCCGAGATGGAACCAGTGCAAGGTGGTGCAACCAAGCAATCCGGCAGCAAGCTCTATGAAATGACGGCGGTGGAAAAAGAAGCGCCCATTAGTGAAGACGAGCCGGTATTGCAGGAAGAAGAGGAAGAAATGACAGATGAAATGCGCGCCTACCAAGCCTATCAGGCAGAAGAGGAAGCCCGCAAGGCACAGGCTACCGACGGTACAAACGATGCGACTTCAGCCACCGACACTCAGTTTTCTGTAGCCGTAGCGCCGCAGGCCGAGCAGCCTTCCAAAGCAGTCAGTCATGGTGGGCATATTTCTATTGAGAGTGGTGAACCGTATGCACCTGAGCTGGACCTGCCCGACTATAAATTCCCTACCCTCGACCTGCTCGAAGACCGCACTCAGGAAGCCATTTCGCTGAATAAGGGTGAGCTGGATCAGAACAAGACGCAGATTGAAAAGACACTGAATTCTTTTGGGATCACGATTCAAAGAATTGCTGCTACCGTGGGTCCTACGGTGACGCTTTATGAAATCGTCCCGACGGAAGGAGTGCGCATTTCCAAGATTCGAAATCTGGAAGACGACATTGCACTCAACCTGGCAGCGCTCGGCATTCGCATCATTGCGCCCATTCCCGGTAAGGGCACCATCGGCATTGAAGTGCCCAATGCCAACAAGCAGATTGTGTCTATGCGCACGCTGTTTTCATCCGACAAATTCATCAACAACAAGATGAGCCTGCCCATTGCACTGGGCAAGCAGATCAATAACGAAAACTATATCGTGGACCTGGCCACCATGCCGCACCTGCTGATGGCTGGTGCTACCGGCCAGGGCAAATCCGTTGGCATCAATGCCATCCTGGTCTCGCTGCTTTACAAAAAGCATCCGGCGCATCTCAAGTTCGTGCTGGTGGATCCCAAGAAGGTGGAGCTATCCATCTACCGCATCATTGAAAAACACTTTCTGGCCAAGCTGCCCAATGAAGAAGAGGCCATCATCACCGACACCAAGAAGGTCATTAACACACTCAACGCGCTGTGCATTGAGATGGATAACCGCTATGAGCTACTAAAAGACGCCGGTGCCCGCAACATTCGTGAGTACAATGAAAAGTTCATTGCCCGCCGCCTGAACCCGGAGAAGGGGCATACCTATCTCCCCTTCATCGTGTTGGTGGTGGATGAGTTTGCCGACCTCATCATGACTGCTGGCAAAGAAGTAGAATTACCCATTGCCCGTCTGGCTCAGTTGGCTCGCGCCATCGGCATCCACCTGATTGTAGCCACACAGCGCCCGAGCGTCAATGTGATAACGGGTACCATCAAGGCCAACTTTCCGGCACGCATCGCCTTCAAGGTTTCGGCCAAGGTGGATTCACGTACCATTTTAGACGCAGGCGGCGCCGAACAGCTCATCGGCCGTGGCGACATGCTCGTCAGTCATGGTTCTGAATTGCTGCGCTTGCAGTGCGCATTCGTGGACACGCCCGAGGTAGAAAAGGTGGTCAACTTTATCGGTAAACAACGCGGCTACCCGCATGCCTTCGAGTTGCCGGAATATGTAGCCGATGATGAGCAAGGCAAGGAGGCACTCGACCTCAACAACCTCGACAAACTCTTTAAGGATTGCGCGCGCGTGGTGGTTTCCACGCAGAGCGGCTCTACTTCCAACCTGCAGCGCAAATTCAATCTGGGCTATAACCGGGCAGGCCGCATCATGGACCAGCTTGAGTCGGCAGGTATCGTCGGGCCGGCTGTTGGCTCCAAGCCTCGTGAGGTGCTCTATTCTACCGAAATGGAACTGGAGCAATTTTTGGAGAGCCTGCAATAGCCGTTCATTTTTCAACCCTACTCATGAAGCATTATTCAATCATACTGCTTGCACTTGCGCTGGCCTTTTCTTTTTCTGCAAAAGCTCAGGACACAAAAGCGATGCAGATTGTTGAAGCCGTTCAGAAGAAACTGAACACTGCCAAGGCAATTCGTGCCGACTTCACGATGAAAATGATTGGCACCAACGGGAAGCAGCAGGCGACACAAAAGGGCAGTTTTATCATGCAGGGGAAGCAATATCACGTCCGCCTGCCCGACCAGGAAATCATCTCCAACGGACAGACCAATTGGTTTTGGTTGAAGCAGGCAAACGAGGTGCAATTGAGCAATACCAATGCTTCTGAAGAGAGCATGACGCCGGCCAGCCTTTTCACCAACATCCATTCGGAAGACTACACCTACCGCTATTTGGGCAAGCGAACAGTGGGTGGCAAACATTGCGATATCATAGAGCTGAAGCCGAAGAAAGAAGGCTCTTTCCAGCGTGCAGAGCTGGCTATTGATGCCAAAAAAACCGTGGCAGGCGGAAATGTTTTTGAGAAAAACGGAAGCGAGGTTCGCTATGAGGTGAAGAATATTTCGCTCAATCCTGCGCTGGGCAAGAATGAATTTTCATTCGACACCAAAGCCCATCCCAAGGTGGAAGTCGTGGACCTGCGCTAACCGGCCCGATCAGGCCATAGCCTGTGCGGCAATCCATCCGCTGCTCCACGCGTGCTGAAAATTGAATCCTCCGGTGACGCCATCCACATCGAGCGCCTCACCGGCGAAGAACAGTCCGGGCGCCAGTCGGCTTTCCATCCGTTGCGGATCTACCTCGCGAAGGCTGATGCCTCCACAGGTCACAAACTCCTCCTTGAAAGTGGTTTTGCCTTTCATCTGAAAGGAATCGTTGACCAGATGGTGGACAAGGTTCTGTTGCGGGCCTGCCGGCAATTCTGCCCAACGTGTTTCCGGTACTATGCCTGATTGTTGGAGCATGAATTCCCATAATCGCCGCGGCAGGCCGAATGGATTTTTACCGCTCAGGTGTTGTCGCCCGAGGCTTTGACGAAGCGCTGCGAATTGCTGACGCATCTCTTCTTCCTTCACATCATGCAACCAATTTACCCGCAGGCCACACTCGTAATGGCGCTCTTGCAAATGCCGCGCAGCCCAGGCCGAAGCACGAAGCACTGCAGGGCCACTCAGACCCCAATGTGTTATGAGCAACGGCCCTGAAAACACCTGCTTCAATCCTTCCAGGCGTAGAGAAACCTGTGGCACCGACACGCCCATCAATTCCGAGATGGGATGCTTGGAAAGGTTGAACGTAAAGAGGGAAGGTGCCGGCTTTTCAATCGTATGACCGAGGGCCTGCAACCATTCCAACTGCTGCGGTTTCTGAATGCCGCCGCAGGCTAACAGCACCTTATCAGCCAGCCAGGACGCACCATTGCTGAACTTCAGTTGCCAGCCTTCTGGCGTATGCACTGCCGCAGTCAGAGCCTGGCTAAAGTGCAGGTGGGCACCTGTTTTTCGCATGGCCACCAGCAGGCATTCAATGACGCTCTGCGAATTATCCGTCACCGGGAACATCCGGCCATCTGGTTCTGTTTTCAGTCGTAGGCCGCGCTGCTGAAACCAGTCAATGGTCTGCTGTGGGCCGAAGCGATACAGGCTTCTTTTCAGTAACGATGTGCCGCGCGGATACTGGCGCAGGAGCTCCTGCACTTCAAAGCAGGCGTGCGTCACATTGCAGCGCCCTCCGCCGGAAACCTTCACCTTATCTAACGCGCGCGCACTCTTTTCAAAGACCCGAACATCATGGCCGGGAGGGAGATTTGCTGCCGCAAAACAACCTGCAGCACCAGCTCCGATAATG
>JAMIQN010000031.1:0-2358 GCA_035914595.1 Chitinophagaceae bacterium
GGGCACCAATAAGGTGGACAGCAATGCCGCCGCTGCCAACCCTGCTACGGCACTTCGTTAAGCCGCATATTTTCACATTCAAGGCAGGTTGCGGCAACGGCTGTCAACCTGCCTTGTTCTTTTTCTCCTAATTGGTACCAATGAAAAATCCATTAAAAGGCTGGCATCGGGCATTGCTGATTATCGCCGGCCTCTGTCTGGCCGCCGCCATCTTCGTTCCCGTATGGCGCATCGAGCTGGACGCACCCCAATATCCCGAAGGACTGGTCATGAGTATCTACTCTTTCAAGCTTGGAGGGGACGTAGAAATCATCAACGGCCTGAACCACTACATCGGCATGAGAACCCTTCATGCGAATGATTTTCCTGAGTTCACCATCCTCCCTTATATCCTCGGCTTCTTCGCCCTGTTCTGCTTCGTCGTGGCATTGGTGCGCCGCCCGAAGGCATTGGTGGGGCTCCTGTCGCTCTATGTAGTTTTTGCCATCGTAGCACTGATTGATTTCTGGAAATGGGAGTATGAGTACGGCCATCACCTTGACCCCAACGCGCCGATACAGGTGCCGGGTATGAGCTATCAACCGCCACTGTTTGGCTTCAAGCAGCTCTTGAATTTTGGTGCCTATTCAATACCTGATATGGGCGGCTGGCTCATGGCACTTGCAGGTGTATTGATGGTGCTCGTCCTCTTCTTTGTGATGCGGGATAAATCGGCGAAGGGAAGCAAGGTGCGTAGCGCAGGACCTGTTGCCGCTGTAACTTCCATCGCTGCCGGCCTCACACTTTTTCTGAGTGCCTGCAGCAGTGGGCCGGTTCCTATTCGTGTAGGCTCCGACAACTGCGATTACTGCAAGATGGGTATTGCCGATGCTCGCTTCGGGGCGGAGGTTGTCAACAAAAAAGGCAAGGCCTGGAAGTTTGATGACGTGCACTGCCTCGTCGGTTTTCTAAAAGACGGGGGCCTGAAGGCCGGCGACATCCGGGATGTGTATTTCACCCGCTTCGATGGAGATCATGCCTTGCTGCCTTCCGGCAAAGCCCTGCTGCTGCAGAGTGAGGAACTTCGCTCGCCCATGGGCGGAAATGTAGCAGCCTTTGCCGACCAACCTGCGCTCGACCAAACGATGCAGCAGTTAGGTGGAAAAGCAATTAGCTGGGAATCACTGCAGTACTAAAAGAAGGAGGAATCCTGTTGAAACAGGCCCTTCCTTGTTTGTTGAAATTGGATGAGAACTTCACTGAAAATTGACGTCTGACATCAGGCGCTCCCGTTCACTCGCTATGGCTTTCAAAGTGCAACAAGCAACCCGACGCCTACTGTTTGTGCTCGTGTTGCTGTGGCCCGGCCTTGCCTCCAGGGCTGCTAAAATTGACGCGCAGCCGGGCGGTCGCAGTATTCAGGCTGCCATCCACGAAGCGCACACCGGCGACACGGTCGTCATTCACGCGGGCCACTATCGTGAAAAAAATATCAACGTCACGAAGCGCATCACCCTGCTGGGCGAAGGCCTGCCCGTGATTGACGCGGAAGGGAAATGGGAAGCGCTTTCGGTGCGTGCAGACAGCGTTCACATCGAAGGGCTGAAACTCATCAACGGAGGGCGCAGCAGCCTCAACGACATTGCCGCCATCCACCTTTACAACACCAAGGGCGTCGTCATTCGCAAGAATGTTTTCGACAACAATTGCTTCAGTGTGTTCTGCGCCTATGCGCGCTCCACAACCATCGAAGGCAATTTCATGAGGGCTTACGGCAAGGAGGAAGTGATGAGCGGAAACGGTATCCATTGCTGGAATAGCGATGATATGCGCATTATCGGCAACGACATTTCAGGCCAGCGCGATGGCATCTATTTCGAGTTTGTGACGAACAGCATTATCTGGCGCAACAACAGCCACGGCAATCTGCGCTATGGCCTGCACTTCATGTTTTCCCACCATGATACCTACGTCAGCAATATTTTTTCGGGTAATGGTGCCGGCGTTGCTGTAATGTTCACGAAAGGCATCCGGATGTTCAACAATTTCTTTGAGCACAACTGGGGAGATGCCGCGTACGGGCTTTTACTGAAAGAAATTTCAGACAGCTACATCGAGGGAAATCACTTCATCGGCAACACGACCGGCATTCACATGGAAGGCTCTTCGCGCATCATGATGACCCGAAATGAATTTCTCAACAACGGCTATGCCCTGCGCATTCAGGGTAGCTGCGAGGATGATTCACTCGTGAATAATGACTTCGTCGGAAACACTTTTGATGTGGCCACCAACAGCTCCGTTTCACGGAATTTCTTTTCGAAGAATTACTGGGATAAGTACGAAGGTTACGACCTCACGCGCGATGGTTTTGGCGAT
>JAMIQN010000032.1:0-4890 GCA_035914595.1 Chitinophagaceae bacterium
CCGGCATCACATATACCTGGTACTATGGGGACGGTACCAACGGCTCGGGTAGTCCGGTGAGCCACACCTACTCTTCTACCGGCACCTACAACGTAACGCTCATCACCAATGCGAGCGGTTGCTCTGATACGAACACCATGGCTGTGGTGGTATACTTCCCGCCGCCGCCACTGAACTGCGGCCTGCTGAGTGCCAATTTCAGCACAAGCGTCAGCACGAATGTGGTCAGCTTCACCAACTCTTCCAGCATTGCATCCGGCGCCTACTTCACTACTGCTACCTGGGATTTCGGTGATGGCACCGGTGCTAATTCCTACAACATTCCGCCGCACAGCTATTCCGCTACAGGCATCTATCCGGTTCGCCTGATTATGCGTTGGAACGATTCACTCATGACGACTGTTTGCCGCGATACGCTTACCATCAACGTGAACATTGCCAGCATTCCGGCACCTGCCAACATCATTTCCGGCAACGTCATTTATGATACCAGCAATGGCCTTCGCTACTTCAAGGTGTATCTGATCAAGCTGGATTCAGCAACCAACATGCTCAGCGCTGTTGATTCCGTTACCACTGCCAGCGCACCGACACCCTACTTTGCCTTTGGCAATAAAACCGCCGGCAGCTATCGCTTAAAGGCAGTGCCGCAGGGCGGAAGCATCGTAGGTCGTGGGCTCATTCCCACCTATGCCGATTCGAGTGTTTATTGGTCTTCTGCCCGCGCTATTGCACACATAGCGGGCTCCGATTTGAACAACTACATCTTCGTCAAAGAAGGTTCGGTAAGTGGCGGTCCGGGCTTTGTGGGCGGCAACGTGGCTTATGGTGCCAACAAGGGCACTGCAACCGGCGGAGTGTCGGGCATGCTCATCTTCCTGCGTGATGCCAACATGGAAATCTTTGCAATCACACTTACGGATTCTGTCGGCGATTATGGCTTCAGCAATTTGCCACTCGGCCCGTACAGTGTTTGGCCTGAGTACATCAACTATTCCACCATGCCGGTCACGCCGCTTGTGATTAATGCACCATATCCTTCCAAAACCGGTGTTGACTTCAATGTGGATGTTACCAAGCACAGCATTGCACCGCGCAGCCTGGGAATCAGCACACCTGCCACTCATCCAAGCTTCCTGAAAGTGGCGCCTGTACCCGCCCGTGGTGTGGCTACGCTGCGTTGGAGCACTTCACAGGCCAATGAAGCCGCTTTCTTCATCACCAATATGACCGGCCAGGTGGTACACCGCATGGAACGTCTTTCCGGCAATAATGGAGTGCAACAAATTGATATCAGCGGTTTGGTACCGGGCATCTATTTTGTTCGCGGTAGCGGTGCTCTGGCTGCTCAGGTCGCGCGACTCGTGGTCGAATAAGGTCTCTTCATTCAGACTTTTTTTTTCCGGCAGCTACCTGGTGTGGTTGCCGGTTTTTTTTTGCAGCAACTTGACTTCTGAGGCGGCTACCTTTGGCCTTTCCCGCATTTTCATCCGATGTTTCGATACCTGTTCCGTGCCTGCGTTCTGGCGCTGTTGTGTGTTGCCACGAATGCTCAGGCACAGGATGAGCTTACCACGTTTCGCAACTTTCAATTCTCGTTCAACCGGGTGTCGCAGGCTTGGGCACGATACAACGACACTCTGCGTCAGGCATTTACCGAGAAGCACCTGAATTATCCGCCACATCAGATTTTCCTTCGCTTTTTTAAGGCGACCAATGAAGCAGAATTGTGGGCACGCAATGATGATTCGAGTGCCTACACGCTGGTGAAAAGCTATCGTGTCTGTGCGCTCTCCGGCAGCCTTGGGCCCAAACGTTGGGAAGGCGACCGCATGGTGCCAGAAGGTTTTTATTTCATTGATGAATTCAATCCCAAGAGCGATTTCTACCTCTCGCTTCTGCTGAATTATCCGAATTATGCGGACCTCATTCAAGGCAATTCAGCTAAGCCCGGAGGCGACATCTACATCCACGGTGGCTGCGTGACGGTGGGTTGTCTTCCCATGACCGACCCCGTCATTATGGAATTGTACACCGTTTGCCTGAGTGCAAAACTGGCTGGCCAGGCATTTATCCCCGTCCACATCTACCCCATCCGTTTCGACCGAAAAGGCCTTGATTTTTTGGGAACACAATACACTGCCGATACGGTCAAACAACGGTTCTGGGTGAACATTAAGCGCGAGTACGACTACTTTGAGCGCCATCATCGCCTGCTGCCCGTGATGTACAGCCCGGACGGACGTTATCTCTTCTAAGAAAGGCGCTGCAAAAGCAACTCAATGAAAAAGGTGCCCCATTCAAGGCACCTTTTCCATTTTCAGAAGCAATTTTCTTTCGAGCCTAATCTTCTATCGCGGCTATTCCCGGCAGGCGTTTCCCTTCAAAAAGCTCCAACATGGCCCCTCCGCCGGTGCTCACATAGCTCACGCGGTCTGAGAAACCAAACTTGTTTACGGCAGCCACGCTATCGCCACCGCCTACGAGAGAGAAAGCACCATCTGCAGTCGCATCGGCCACAGCCTCGGCCACACAACGCGTACCGTGTTGGAATTTCTCCATTTCAAACACACCCATCGGACCATTCCAAAGGATGGTCTTGCTGTCGCGAATCACTTTATTGAATTGGTTGCAGGCCATCGTTCCAACGTCCAAACCCATCCAACCATCAGGAATTTCGTTGTTGAGGGCTGAGGAAGTTTCTGCATCCGGTGCAAACTTGTCTGCAATGATGGAATCGCCGGGAAGATGAATGCAGCAGCCTTTTTCATTTGCTTTTTTCAGAAGCTGGGTCGCCATTTCAAGGCGATCGTCTTCTACCAATGAATTGCCGATGCTGCCGCCTTGTGCCTTCCAAAAAGTGTAGGCCATGCCCCCGCCAATGATGATGTCTGTGGCCTTGTCCAGCAGGTTTTCGATGATGAGAATCTTGTCGCTCACTTTGGCTCCGCCAATGATGGCTGTAAAAGGCTTTGCAGGCGCCTGAATCACTTGTTGTGCAGCTCTCAGCTCAGCTTCCATCAACAGGCCAAACATTTTTTTCTCCTTCGGGAAATTGCTAGCAATAATGGCCGTCGAGGCATGTGCACGGTGCGCGGTTCCAAAGGCATCATTGACGTACACATCGCCCAGGCGGGAAAGGCGTTCGGCAAATGCAACATCGCCCTTTTCTTCTTCCTTGTAATAGCGCAGGTTTTCCAGCAGAAGTACGCCACCAGCCGGCAGTGCCTTAGCCATCGCAACGGCTTCATCGTTTCCTGCATCGGGCGCAAACTGCACCGGGCAATTCAGCAATTGCGACAGGTGTAGAGCCACAGGACGAAGACTGAAATCTGCAAGTGTCAGATGTGGCTTCTTTGCTATTTCCTTGTGCGGCCGCCCCAGATGACTCATCAATACCACACTTCCTCCATCGTCCAGGATTTTGCGAATAGTAGGCAGGGCCGCCTTGATGCGGGTATCATCCGTAATGGCGCCCTGCTGAATCGGCACATTAAAATCTACACGGACGACAGCCCGCTGTCCGGCAAAAGAGTAGTTGGAAAAATCAGGCATGATGCGCGTTTCGAGTATGATGAATCGTTCGGTTTTGAGGCCCGCAAAATTCGGGACTGGGCGCCAAGTTTCGACATCCAAAATTTAAAGATGAACATGCCACCACCGGCCACTGCGTTTTCGGGAAAAACCAACTCTATGTTCAGAAACAGTCCTCAGTCCTCAGTCCTCAATCCTTTCTATCCGTTCCACTTTCATGATGCCTTCCAGCTCTGCAAGTCGCTGGCAGAGCTGATCCAACTCCGAACGATCATGTACAAACACTTTGATGGTGCCTTCAAACACGCCGTCTTTCGAGTCTATACTGAGCGAGCGCATGTTCATCTGCAGGTCTCCGGAGATGATGTTGCTGATTTTCTGAACAACACCAACATCGTCCAGGCCTGTGATGCGAACGCCACTGAGGAAGGCGAGCTCTTTGTTGTGCGCCCATTTCGTCTTGACGATACGGTGCCCAAAGTTGGCTAACAGGCGTGCTGCATTGGGGCAATCCGTACGGTGAATTTTCAACCCTTCACCTGCCGTGATGAAGCCAAACACATCATCTCCGGGTATAGGCTGGCAGCATTGCGCCAGCTTGTAGAGAATCTTATCCGAGCTTTCTCCAAAAATGATCAACTCGGCTCCTTTCGCAGGCTTGGGTTCAACCTTCTGAGGCTCTTCTACCGGCTTTACATCCGGTTTTATTTCTTTCTCTTTCGGCGTGAGCCGGCCACCTACCACCTCAAACAGGTCTTTGAGGTTTTTGATTTCAATTGCACCTACAGCCACACCATAATACAGGTCCAGCATGGAGGCTTTCTTGAAATAGATGCACAGCTCGTTGATATTGGTCGGGGTCAACTCGGCACCCAGGTGCGAAAGCTTGCGCTGCAAGATGGCCTTGCCGTCCTCACCGATAAGGCGTTTTTCTTCCTTCAGGTAATACTTGATCCGGCTCTTTGCCTTGCCGGTTGTTACAAAATCCAGCCAGTCTTCGTTTGGCTTTTGCTTCGCTGAAGTGATGATTTCGACCTGGTCGCCACTTTTCAATTCATGGCTCAAAGGCACCAGGCGATGATTCACCTTAGCACCGATGCAGCGCGCGCCCAGCTCCGAGTGCACATCAAATGCGAAGTCCAGGGCAGTTGCCCCCTTAGGCAACACGCGCAGCTCGCCCTGTGGCGTGTAGAGATAGATTTCTTCGGTAAAAACTTCGAGCTTGAAATCAGAAAGGAAATCCAGCGTGTCCGTCTCAGGGTTGGAAAGAATTTCGCGGATGTGGCGCAGGAAGCTGTCGAGCTTGCTCTCCTGTGTTGCCTGATGCGCAGGTGTTCCCTCTTTGTATTTCCAGTG
>JAMIQN010000033.1:0-9763 GCA_035914595.1 Chitinophagaceae bacterium
TAACGAGATTGTGCCCTTCAAACTGCTGGTGAATCGGCGGCGGCAGATGCACCCTTCCGGTGATCGGTTCAAAATCGTGGATGGAGATGATGAACGGATAATCGCAGCCGTCCCAGCCAACCACGTCCAGCGGATGATGATCGTACCAGATATTATAAAGCAGGCCGCGCTTCTTCACACGAATCAGGAACTCTCCTTGCCGGTCAATCGTCTCCAGATCCTGCGGTGTACGGATGTCGCGCTCGCAGTAAGGGGCATGTTCCATGAGCTGCCCGGTCCGCGTCACATAGCGGCCGGGAAAGCGGATGGGGCCAAATGATTCCACAATGAACAGCCGGTTGTCGGGCGTGTCAAATTCGATGGCGTATATAGTGCCGCGGGGCAACACGATATAGTCGCCATAGCTAAAAGGAAGTTGCCCGTATTGGGTACGCACACGGCCCGTGCCTTCGTGGATGAAAAGGACTTCATCGGCATCGGCATTCTTGTAAAAGACATCTTCGCCCAGGCCGCCCTGAGGCGCCGCAAAGGAGAGCTGGCAGTCGTTGTTGAACAGAGCTATTTTGCGGCTATCCAGATATTCCGCAGCAGGCGGGGTTTTAAAGCCCATGAAGCTGCGGTTCTTGAGGATATTGTCCGTAACTGCCTTGGGCGCCACATTGATAGGCTCCTCCGAGCGCAGGACGGTAGTAGGCGGATTGAGGTGATACAGCAGGCAGTATTCCGTAGAAAAACCTTCAGTAGAGAAAAGCTGCTCTGCATACAGGCTACCGTCGGGTTTGCGAAACTGAGTGTGGCGCTTAGGTGGAATTTGTCCGAGTCTGACGTAATGCGGCATGGTGGTAATGATTGATTTTTTGTAGCTGCTACAAGCTGAGGTGATCAGGAATGTAGAATCCGACAAAGCCGGAGCCTGCGGGGCGCCTGACACAAAAATTGTGCTGGGAGCCGCGCAAATGTAGGCGCCTCAAAAGCACCAAAGGATGAGTGTCATCAGTAAGCCTACAGCCAGCCCCACACCCAATCCGAACTGCCTCAATCGCCCTGCAGAACGTGCCAGAAGAGCTTCTATCTTCTGAATGGGCATCGCCGAAATCTGATTGGAAACGATCTCTTCCAGCCCCGGATGGCTCGAGGCATGTTCGGCAATTTTGCCCAGCACGTCCGGCAGCAGAGAGGCAATCTCGTCGGTGAGCGTCACCTTAATCGTTTGCAGAATTTCATCGGAAAGAAACATAGCCAGGGCCGGCAATTTTTCACTGAGCCTTTGCTTCAAAAAGCGATCAATATGAGCCTCAATGCCGGGCAGCACCGAGCGGATGATCTCAGGCTGGTTGAGGCGCTCCGCCATGCCGGACTGCCGCAGCGACTGCATTAATTCTTTGGCAATTCCTGCCGCCAGCTTCGATTGTTGTGCCGGCAGCCAGCCCTGAATGGTAAAACCTCCCAAACGGATTGCTTTTCGCGGGCGAAACAGAAAATAGAGAAGCAGGGAAACGGTCAGCCAGCCGGCAAGGGCGCCGGTCAGGGGCTGTAGGAGCAGTGAAGTCGCGTTCATGAAAGGGCAGCAAAGTTGCAGGCCTCCGGGAAATCGAAACGTAGGGAGCGCAGGCTTAAAAACTGGTATGGCCGTGCAATGCTCACAACAAAACCCAGGCATCCCGTTGTTGGCTTTCGAGGGCCGCAATGGCCGCCAGGCTACTGTTCAGCGACGCTTCTTCGGGAATGGGGGCGGGGCCACCCTGTAGGCTTTTCACCCAGGCCTGTATCAGCGCTTCATGTCCTTTATCCTGTGCCGTGCGTAGGTCCAGATTCCGGTTACCACCCAAACCCCGCAGCCTGCGCCAGTTTTCAATGATGGCTGTACGTCCGCCGCAGAAAATTTCCACCCGCTCTTTGTCGTAGCCTTTTGCCCCATTGCAGAAATAGTGGACGGCCGCCTGCGATCCGTTGGCAAAACGAAGCAGAATGATACTGTCTTCTCCGGTGCCTTCCATCCGGCTGCTGCACACCGCCGTGATCGGGCTTTCGGTGAAATAGCGACACAAATCAATGAAGTGACAAGCCTCGCCTATAATGCGTCCGCCTTGTGCCTCCTGATCGCTGAGCCAATGCCCGGCAGGTACAGTGCCGGCGTTCACGGTGATGCTGATATTGCAGGGAGCGCTCTCACTTCCAATCCAGCTTTTGGCTCGTTGTGCTAAGGGGGCAAAGCGCCGGTTGAAACCCACGCAGAGGCGGCGCCCACTGCCTTGCCAGGCCTTCGTGATATCATCCAGCTCCTGCCTGTTGAGGGCCAGCGGTTTTTCCGAGAAAACATGTTTACCGGCTTTCAGTGCAGCGATGCTCAGCGCGGCGTGGCTTTGGTGTGGCGTCGCAATCAGGACTGCCTGAATTTGATCATCCGCCCATACGGCCTCTGCCTGAGAACCTGCCTGTGCAATATCGAATTGCTGTGCCAGCGTAGCGGCGGAAAGGCCGTTCTTGCTGATGATAGTCTGCGGAAGCTTGCCAGCCTTGCGAAGAGCGGGTAGAAGTAATGCACTCGCAAAATTGCCGGCACCAATCAGCGCCAGGCCATCTGCCTTTGCCGGAGGCATCGCCGCAAAACGAACCGTTTGTGTGAGGGGTGCATCGTTGGGGTAATGAAAAACAGTGGCCAGCCCCGGCTGTGGTTCGTCCAAGGCAGCGTAGGCGCGTTCTGCTTCAGCAAAGGGAATGCGGGAGCCGATAAGGGGCGTTACATCCAATTTTCCGGTGGCAAGAGCATGCAACACTGCTTCAAAATTTCGGTTTTCGGTCCAGCGGACATACGCAATCGGGTAGTCCTGACCTTTCTGCTCGTAGGCATAATCGTAGCGGCCAGGCCCGTAGGAGCTGCTCACCTGAAAGCTGAGTTCTTTCTTGAAAAAAAGCTCGCGGCTGCATTGCATGTTCACTACGCCTGTCAGCACGATGCGCCCCCGCTTGCGGCATAGCTCGGCTGCCTGCTCCAAAATGTGGTCCTGCTGTGCCGAGGCCGCGATAATGACGGCATCCGCGCCCTGCCCTTGGTTGGCTGCAAGAAACTCCTCAGTGCTGCCATTCGTCAATACCACAACGCCTTTGCTCACGGCCAGCGCTCTGCGTGCTGCGTCCGGCTCGATGCCGAACACACGACAGCCGGCAGCCAGCAATAGTTGGGCGGTAAGCTGCCCCACCAGCCCCAGGCCCATCACCACCACGGATTCGCCGAAGGAAGGCCCTGCCAGCCGGATGCTTTGCAGGGCAATCGCACCGAGGGTGGTAAAGGCGGCACTTTCATCGCTGAGCCCTTCGGGAATTTTGGCAACGAGGTTTCGTGGCACACTAACGATTTCGGCATGAGGACCATTGCAGGCTACGCGATCCCCGGCCTTAAAATCAGTTACGCCTGGCCCGACGGCCAGCACGATGCCGGCACTGCTGTAGCCCAAAGGGATGGGCCGGTCCAGCTTGCTGCGGATGGCACGCAGGGTCGGCAGCAAGCCGTCGGTCTTAAACTTCTGGAGCACCTGCCGGCTGCGTTCAGGCTGACTTTTCCATTTGCCAATCCAGCTTGCTTTACCGAACTCAATCAACATGCGCTCAGTGCCTGCCGACACGACGCTGGCAGTGGTTCGGATGAGCAATTGCCCTTCCTGAATGGCAGGTGCCGGCGCCTCAGTCAGGGTAGGGCGGCCATTTCGAAAGGGCAGGATGATTTGCTTCATGCGTGTGCGGCAAACTGGCGTAACCAGCTCTCGATGCAAAGCAGCGAAAATAGCGTGTAGGCGACGTCTCCTTTGCCCTCTGCCTGCTGCTGGATGAGGCGTTCCACACTGGCAGGCTGAAAGATGCCGTAGCGGGAAAAGGATGGGTCGAGCAGACGCTGGCGCAGCAAGGGTTGCAGCTCACTGCTCATCCATTGGCGCAGGGGCGCTCCAAATCCCGTCTTGCCGCGCTTCAGGATTTCCTCGGGTAGGAGGGGCCGGGCGACCTGGCGTAAAATCCATTTGGTGGTGTGGCGGTGGAGTTTCAACTCAGGAGGCATGGCCGCAGCAAGGTCCACCAGCGCCCGGTCAGCAAAGGGCACCCGTGCTTCCACGGAAAAAGCCATCGCCATTTTATCGGTGTAGGCCAGATTATGATGCGGCAGAAAGCTGCGTTGCTCGATGAAAAGCATCTGCTGGAGCAGGCGGTCTTCGTCGGGAATTTCTTCCAGAAGAGAGGCCAACAGCCGTGCGGTGGGTGTCCTCTGCAGCTCGGGTTGAAGCAGGTCAGTGATCGTTTCAAAAGGCGTCCAGCAATGGACGGAGAGTGCGGCCTCCAGCGGAGAACTGCCTGCGAGGTTCAGGAGTTTGGAGAGCCTGCGGCGAAAGGCCGAACGAGCCGGAAGCATCTGCGTGAGTGCTGCAGATTGGCCCGGCAGGAACTGCAATAACGGATAGACCCGTGCGGCCAGATGGCGACGATAACCCGCAAAAAGATCATCGCCACCGGCACCGCTCAGGAGCACCTTCACACCCTGATCGCGGGCAGCCTGTGCCATCTCGCTCACATACCAGGCGGCAGGGTCGGCCTGGGGTTCGCCGAGGCGCTGAATCATGGTATCAATCCAGGCACCTTTGGCAGGAAGCTGATGCGGAATTTCCTGCAAAGGCAGCCCGAGATGTTGGGCTACGTGGCGGGCAAAAGGCAGGTCGTCCTCAAAGCCTTCATCGGACAGGCTGCTACCGGTGCTGATGCAGAAAGCGTGGAGGGGTAGCTCAGGCTGCACACTTCGGGCAATGGCGGCGATGAGGCTGGAGTCCAGGCCGCCGGAGAGCATGATGCCCACCGGCACGTCGGCGTGGAGCTGGCGGTCTATGACGGTTCGAAGGGTGCTGCGCAAATCCTGGTGCCAGTCGGGTTCAGGCCGGCGCCGATGCCCCTTCATGGGAATGGAGTAGTAGCGGCAGGGTTCGGCGTTTACATCGCTGGTGCTGAGGCTGAACGAATGGCCGGGCAGCAATTTGTGCACGTAGCGGAAGGGCGTGGCTTCCGTAGGGCTGTAGAGCAGGCTCAGGTAGTTGCCGAGCACTTCGGGGGCCAAGCTTCGGTCCAGGTCGGAAATGGCACAGAGCGTGCGGATATCTGAGGCAAAGAGGAAGGTTGAACCCTGCTGATAATAATAAAGCGGCTTGACGCCCATGGGGTCGCGGGCAAGGAACAGGCGCTGTGCCAGTTCGTCCCAGATGGCGAAGGCAAAATCGCCTTCGATATGGTCCAGACATTGGGGCCCCCAGGCGAGGTAGGCCCGGAGCAGTACTTCGGTGTCGCAATGGGAACTGAAGGTGTGGCCGCCTTGTTGCAGGCGTTGGCGCAGCTCGGCGGTATTATACAGTTCGCCGTTATAGACGATGGTGCAGCGTCCGTCGGCGCTGAGCATGGGCTGGTTGCCGGCGGGGCTTAGGTCCTGGATGGCGAGGCGGGTATTGGCGAGCCAAATGCCGGGCTGCCGCCAGATGCCCTGATGGTCGGGGCCGCGGGGCGCAAGGGCCGTAAAGACAGCCTGCTCATCGGCTGGGGACAGGGAATGGTTGAGGCCGCCGGCAATACCGCACATAGGCTTGGAAAGGCAGGAGCGCTCGAACGAACTGCCTCTTGCGAATGTAGAGCGGGGGCGCCGGCTATCCGAGCCGTGGGCTGCGTTGAAATGGCCGGTGGAAAAACTGTGTTACCGAAGCCATGAGAAAAGCTCAATAGACTGACGGACGATGAACGGAGCGTCGCAACGGATGTTTTATCGGAGCGCTGCAGCCGACTACCCAAAAATCAATCGCAGGAACGGCTTGGTTACTTGGCGAGTTTGTTGGCAAAGACCTTTTTGAACTTCTCCATTTTTGGGCCGATGACGAAGCGGCAGTAGGGCTGTTCGCCGTTGAGTTTGTAGTAGTTCTGGTGGTAGTCTTCGGCCTTGTAGAAGGTGGTGGCGGGTGAAATCTCGGTGACGATGGGCTTGCTGAAAGCGTGCTCGTCGTTGAGGCGCCGTTTGTACTCTTCGGCTTTCTGGCGTTGTGTGTCGTTGTAGTAGAAAATGACGGAGCGGTATTGGGTGCCGACGTCGTTGCCCTGGCGGTTGAGTTGGGTGGGGTCGTGGGCGGTCCAGAAGGCAGCGAGCAGTTCGTCGTAGGAGATGACGGCGGGGTCGTAGGTGATGCGGGAGACTTCGGCGTGGCCGGTAGTGCCGGTGCAAACCTGCTTATAGCTGGGGTTGGCGACGTGGCCACCCATGTAGCCGCTTTCTACTTTTTCGACGCCTTTGAGGGTTTGGAACTGAGCTTCGGTGCACCAGAAGCAGCCGGCGCCGAAGGTGGCTGTCTGGAGATGGTGGGAGCCATTTTTAGGGATGGAGCTATTCATTTTTTGGAAGGTAGCGGAATGGGTGTAACGGTCGGTGTTGTGCTGGGCGCAGGCTGTGAAACTGAGGGCGGAGAGGAGGGTAGTGGCGAGGAGTTGGAAGGGGCGATACATAAGAAATAAAGGTAGCCTGATATGAAGCTTGCATCGGGAAGGGAGCAGATGGGAAGGCTTTGTTTAACAGTATTTTCTTAGGGGTTTTAGGGGGTTAAAAAAAGATTTTGCAGAAGGAAGGTGGCTCCTATTTTTGCCGCGGAGAGGTGGCAGAGTGGTCGAATGCGGCGGTCTTGAAAACCGTTGACTGTAACAGGTCCGGGGGTTCGAATCCCTCCCTCTCCGCTGGACTCAGTCAAGGAGCCTCATGGGTGTAAGAGCCTATGAGGTTTTTACTTTGAAGAGAAAAGGAGAGGTGCCAGAGAGGTCGAATGGGCCGCACTCGAAATGCGGTGTGTGGGCAACTGCACCGGGGGTTCGAATCCCTCCCTCTCCGCAGGGTTTGGTTTTTAGAGCAGTCGGCGAACGAATTGAACGTTCGTCGATTTCTTTTTCAATGTACGCTCTTGGATGGAGCTGCGGGTAGTGATCTCATGGATGCTTCATCGCAGTTCAAAAGATTGAGTAGAAAGTAGCTAAGTACGCCTAATTCATTGGTAAATTGAATCATCAATTGTTGCGACCAATGAATCATCAGGAATCTTCTATGTCAGTGCTCTACATGTCAATGTCAGTTGATGGATACATCGCAGGACCGAATGACGGCCCCGGGAATCCCGGTGGTGATGGCTTTATGCGTTTGCATGAATGGTATGGGTTTGTAGGGATGCCTCCCAATACTAAGGGAACAGGAGTTGGGGCGCATTTTATGGATGAAGGCAAGGCTACGGGTGCAGTACTGGTAGGCAGGCGTACTGTGGAGCAGGTGAATCATTGGGGAGGTAATCATCACGGCGTTCCCATATTTGTAGTGAGTCATCGGCCTCCGGATTCTTCGGTCATTGAGAAGTATCCCATGGTGACTTATGTAACGGATGGAATTGAGAGCGCGATGAAGCAGGCCAAAGCTGCGGCAGGAAACAGAAATGTGATGGTGCACGGTGCTTATACAGCACAACGGGCACTGGAGGCCGGCGTATTGGATGAATTGCAAATTCATCAGATTCCAGTAATATTTGGGAATGGCCTTAGGCTATTTGATGTATTGCCGTCGCGGATTGAATTGGAGATTGTCAGAGTAATTGATACGCAGGAAGCCACACACATCCGATACCGAGTTCGTCGTTGAGATGAAGTATGAAATGGTTGTGTGGAATAATGTAGACATCCTCTTGCCAGAAAATAAGAGGTAAGTAGTCCAAACGAGGAGCCTACGCCTTCAGGAATTTTTGTACGAGCATGATTCCTCTGACAAAAGCAGTTCGCCTAATACGAATGAGCGGTTTCAAGAATCATGATTCAGTTCCAGCTGTTCATCCGTTTGTCAGAGATTGGCAAGAAAAGCGCGCGGTTTCATACTGAACGAAGTTTAACCGCACATTTTCCGAACCCTACCGATTAAATAAGTTGCGATTTTGTTAGAGAAATTCGTGGCTTCCTGTTGCCGTTTTTGATAGGGGTAACTTGCGGCTCCTTTAAAAAAATTTCCTGGTGCTTTTTATGAAACTAAACCGCTCTCTATTAGCGCGTACGGTTCGTTTTGCCTGTGTGGCCAGTCTGGTTCTCGGGGTGCAAACGGCAGGTGCACAAGCCGGCGCGCAGTCAGCGAACTCTACCTGGATCACCTTTTCTGAGGCAGAAGGCCTGAAGGCAAGTGATGCCGGTGCCATCCTCAGCAAGCGGCTGGACCTGCGTGAAGGTGTGGACGATCTCAAGCCTGCCTTCGATGAAAAACCGGGCAATGGCCTGGAAGTCCAGCGTTTCAACCAGTATTTCAAGGGGCTTCATGTGGTGCACGGCAGCTATACGCTCACCTCTAAGAATGGCATTGCCAGCTATGGTTTTGGCAAGTTCTTCCGAATGAATCCCGGCACCTCGACGACACCGGTGCTGAACGATCAGGAGGCCCTGAACAAAGCCCTGGCGGCAACCGGCGCCAGCCAGTACATCTGGCAGGTAGATCCGAAGGAAAGCAAGCCGACAGGGGAATTGGTATATGTAGAAGATTTCAGTTCAGGCGCTCCGGACGGTCAGCCCCGCCTGGCTTATGCCTTCGACATCTATGCAGCCGAGCCCATGAGCCGCGATATGGTATATGTAGATGCTCAGGACGGAAAAATCCTGTTGCGCGATGCCATCATGAAGCATGTGGCCGCTTCGGGTAAATCACTGTATAGTGATACCGTGGCTTTTCAGGCAGGCTATGTGGGTGGCAGATATGCCCTGCACGACAGCACCCGCGGCAATGGCATTTTCACCTTCAACGTGATGAATGCGACGCCCTCTGCGTGGCAAATGCTGAATAACCCCTCCTCCCGCGTGGACGATACCAGCGCTACTACCTTCTTCGCTCAGGACCCCGCCGTGGATGCCCACTGGGGAGCCGAAAAGGTCTATGACTATTGGAAAAACATGCACAGCCGCAATAGCTGGAATGGCAATAACGGCGCACTCTACAGCTTTGTACATTACGGAAATAACTACGCCAATGCCATGTGGAATGGCTCGGCAATGGTGTATGGTGACGGTGGCCGGAATGGCCTGGGGCCCTTTACAGCACTGGACATCTGCGGCCATGAAATCGGTCACGGTGTTTGCCAAAGCACGGCCGGTTTGGTGTATCAGGGTGAGTCCGGTGGCATGAATGAAGGCTTTTCCGACATCTGGGGCGCTTTGATTGAAAACTATGGCGACCCTCATGAGCATGATTTCAAGCCAAAGAACATGTGGCAGATCGGTGAAGAGATTGGTACCGTTCTTCGCGATATGAGCAACCCGAAGGCTTATGGTCAGCCAAGCACCTACCTCGGCCAAAACTGGATTTACACCGGTACCGGGTGCGACAACACCAATGACCACTGTGGCGTACACACCAACAGCGGGGTGCTCAACTACTGGTTCTACTTGCTTGTCAGTGGCGGTAAAGGCATCAATGATAATGGCGACAACTACGCGGTTGCCGGCATTGGCACAGTGAAGGCGGGCGCTATTGCTTATGCCACGGAATTGGCTTTGAACTCTACTTCCAACTATGCCAGTGCACGAGCGGCTTCCATCCTTGCCGCTACAACGCTTTACGGCTCCTGCTCCCCCGAACTGGAGGCTGTAACCCGCGCCTGGTATGCCGTTGGCGTTGGTTCCAACTTTTCAGCCTGCAAGCCGGAAGTATCCTTTGCCGGGACGGTTATGACCGTAGAGGAAAATGCAAATG
>JAMIQN010000034.1:0-1949 GCA_035914595.1 Chitinophagaceae bacterium
GCCCGACCTGGAGCGCTGGGCCAAGGTGGCTGCGGCCTGCCTGAAACCGCGAGGCACTTTGGTGTTGGCAGAGTTTCATCCCGTTGTTTGGATGTATGATGACGATTTCCGGTCGCCGGCTTATGGCTATTTCAAAGGCGAAGCCATTCAGGAAGTGAGCGAAGGCAGCTATGCGGATAAGTCGGCGCCACTGAAGTTGCCGTCCATTTCGTGGAATTATTCGCTGAGCGAGCTGATGATGGCACTGCTGGGGGCCGGCTTTCGCATCACGCATTTTCAGGAATACGATTTTTCCCCCTTTCCCATTTTCAACCAAAATCAACAGGTGGCGGAAAGGCGCTGGCAGGTAGCAGGTTTAGAAGGCAAGTTGCCCCTCTGTTTTTCAATCAAGGCCGAGTTGGACGAAGCGTAGTTCTGCGGCCTGCCGGCGGGTGGAAAGGAGTTTTCGTCCGCTTACCTTTGCCGCTATGTTGCATGAAACTTTGGCAGATTCGCTGGTTGTGAAAAAGATTGATGAGGCGCGCCAGGGCGAGGCCTATATGCCTGAAATGCCCGCCGGTCAACCGTTTGGACGCAAATTCTATATCGAGAGTTATGGGTGCCAGATGAACTTTTCTGATTCGGAAATAGTGGCATCTATCCTCCAGACGGAAGGTTTTGCAGCCACCCGAAATGTGGAAGAAGCTTCGCTGGTTTTAATCAATACCTGCGCGATTCGCGAGAAGGCAGAACAAACCGTCCGGACGCGGCTCCAGACGTTCAAAAAGGCCAAAGCCGGCAACCCGGGCATGCTAATCGGCGTGTTGGGCTGCATGGCCGAGCGCCTCAAGTCTAAGTTTCTCGAAGAAGAAAAGCTGGTGGATATCGTCGTGGGGCCGGATGCCTATCGGAGCCTGCCGGGCCTTATTGCCGAAGCAGAAGGCGGTCAGAAAAGCGTCAATGTTTTGCTAAGCCGCGAAGAAACTTACGCCGACGTATCACCGGTGCGATTAGACAGCAATGGCATCACTGCCTTCGTCAGCATCATGCGCGGCTGCAACAATATGTGCACGTTTTGTGTCGTGCCTTTCACGCGGGGCCGCGAGCGCAGTCGCGATGTGGATTCCATCCTCGCTGAATGCAAAGAGCTTTTTGAACAGGGTTATCGCGAGGTGACCCTGCTGGGCCAGAATGTGGACAGCTACTACTGGACGCCTGCTTCGTCATTGGATGTGGCTCCTGCAGCGCCCGTAGATTTTGCCGATCTGCTGGCCCGGGTAGCCGCCATTTCACCGCTGCTGCGCGTTCGTTTTTCCACTTCACACCCCAAAGACATTACTGATAAAGTGCTCCACACCATGGCGGCACATACCAATATCTGCAAGTACATCCACCTGCCGGTGCAAAGCGGCAACACGCGCATCCTGCAACTGATGAACCGCACCTACACCCGAGAATGGTACCTCCAGCGCGTTCGGCGCATTCGCGAAATCATGCCCGATTGCGGCCTGAGCACCGACGTGATCTCTGGCTTCTGCAATGAAACCGAACAAGACCATCAGGACACACTCAGCCTGATGGAGCAGTGCCATTTTGACTACGCTTACATGTTCTCATACAGCGAGCGCCCGGGCACCTTGGCAGCCCGCCGCTATACGGATGATGTGCCGGAAGATGTGAAAGGCCGCCGCCTCCGAGAGATCATTGAGCTGCAGAATAAATGCAGCCGCGACAGCTATCTGGCCGATGTAGGAAAGGAATTTGAAGTGCTCATTGAAGGAGACAGCAAACGCAGCTCCGAGCATTGGTCCGGACGAAATTCTCAGAACAAAGTCGTCGTATTTCCGAAAGGAACGGCCAGCCTTCGTAAGGGCGATTATGTGCAGGTGAAAGTGACCAATGCCACCCAGGCCACGCTTTTGGGCGAGATGATTTAATCATAATTATCAACCGATTTTGATCACCGGAGC
>JAMIQN010000035.1:0-5788 GCA_035914595.1 Chitinophagaceae bacterium
GACCGTGTCGCGCCGAACAGAATCATAGCTTCTGCTCAGCAAAAAGAGACGGGCCTGCCCATTAATAGAAGAGCCATTTAAGGTCACAGTCCCGCTCAATGAATAGGCAGCGCAGATCGTAAGGTTCGCGATATAGCTGCTGCCATGAAAAACCTGACTGTTTGAAAAGACCGTTCCGCAGGCCCATGTGTACACTTCCACCACGTCGTTTGTATGTACTGCTGCGCTGAGTGCGAAGTAAAATCCACCGGAAGCATTGGTGTGTGTGCTGTCGAAATAGTTGGCAACCGTATCGCGGATATACACCTTCTGGTTCGGCACGCCGCGACTGCTTCCAGAGCTATACACCGTGCCATAAACAGTAGCTGCACGGCCCTCACTAAAAGCCACGCTTAAAAGTATCAAGAGGAGTGCAAGTGCTTTCATGCCCTGATGCAGGCGGCGGATTACTGCCTCAAACAATGACCGGCCCGGACTGAAAAACGTTAGTGGCATGTGAGGGTTTATTGCAGAGGAACGATGTCTTTCTTGTGCGATTGAAACAGGCGATAACCGACGCTGAGGCCAACGCGGGGCTGCGCAAAAACCGAACGTACGGGCTCAGGGAGACTTTGAAATCCACTCAATTGTTGTTGCACTTTCAGCTCTGCTGAAAAGCGATTGCGCTCGTAGCCTATTCCAAAAATATAGCCGATGTGGAGGCCAGGCTGAAGGCTGGAGGTTGCCGGCTCATACTTGCCATACTCGGGCAAATTCGGCGTGCCGAAATAGTGTTGAAAATCCTCTGATGGTATCATCTGAGATTGGGCTATGGAGTCTTTGCGTTGCTGGGATTGCACCGTAATGGCCGGTTGTTTCACAGTCAAGCGTCCTGCCAATTGCAGCGAAGGGCCACCGTATGCATATACGTGATCTGTGACGGCATAGCGCACCAGGATGGGCAGGCTGATTTCCCAAAAACCACCTCCCGCCATAAGCGCTGCTACGGCAATGCTGTCGTACTGTTCGTGCACCACATAGTTGTATATCGTGTCCATCGCATGGCGCACCGAAGGCGAAGCTTCCAATGTCCGGAAGGAGTCAACAGCCACACTCGAGCGATAGTAAGCCGATCCTGGCTTTATCTCCACCGTGCGTGCATTTCCATATCCGAAACTTGGCTGAATGCCCACGCCCAGCCGGCCACTCAATTGCATCATCAGGCGAAGGCCGGCGTCGTAGTAACCCTGCACTGAAGAAGACCCGGAGATGCCCACAAAGGCCGCAGCAGAAAACACTTTTTCATAAGTAGGGCGTCGCAACTTCAGCGGCCCATCATTCGCCGGATTCTTTTTCGAAGAAGTATTGATAGCCTCAGAAGAAGCCGTTGTGATTTCCGCGTCGGAAGGAGCATCTGAAGTATGCTTAACTGCTGCGATAGAAGAAGTGCTTTGCTTGAAAACGGGCTGCTTTGTTTCAGGAGCTACAGCTTCCATTTCATTCTTAGGTAATCGCGCGGAATAGGCTATCGGCCGGGCCGAAACTGAGGCTGGCGGATTGGAATTTTCTGATGTTGTAATTGGACTGAAAGAGCGCGCCGCCAGCCAGGGCGTACTGCTGAACATACTTTGAACAGGACGTGAATGGAGCACAGCGGGCGTAGTGCCCGAGGCGGCTCTCATTGATGCCGCCACCGGCGACATTATCCTCGGTGACCACATTGCCTGATCTAACCGTTGGGCATACCGGACCGGATTTTCTGATGATTCCACAGTCGGTCTATCATTGGTATTTCCTTTCGAAAAGGGAGTGAAGGGCTTGACATGCAGGCGCGCTATAGGCTGCAACGCCCTCAAATCTTCAGACGTAGTGACGGCAGGAATTGTAGCAGTCTGAATGCCTTTCACTGCAACGTTTGAACTGTTGGATGCGATTGTGGCCCCTACCCTATCCCCTGCAGATTGAGGCGTCTGTTTTACTGACTTTATCGGCGTCTGTTCAGCCGCAGACCGGGATTGACTCATCCTATCTGCCGACACATTGATCGGTACGGTTTGAATAGCCATTGAGGCCTGAGGTGCAATACCTCCATCGGCGCTTGATGCAGCATCCATGGAACGTAGGTCCAGGGCCCACCAGCCACCCGCCAACATGCAGGCAAGCATGAGCACAATCCAAGGCCAGCGGCGACGCGTGCGGCGACCGGATTCCAGCGCCTCCAGTCGGCTGGCCACCTGTTGCCATGCAGCTTCCGGCGGGGCCTCGCGGTAGCCCGAGAGTGCTTCCCGGAACAGGTCATCCATATTTTTCTTCTGCCCTTCCATATCAGCGGCTGATAGCTATGATTTGCTGTTGTAGCCGGCGGCGTGCTGCATTCAGATGCCAGCGGCTGTTATTCTCAGTGATGCCCAGCAGGGCGCCAATTTCTTTATGCGGATACTGCTCAAAGACAGCCAGGTTAAACACGGCGCGATGCATCGGCGGCAATGCATGAATCAGGGCCAGCAGTTCCTTGTAGCTGAGGTTCGACAGACCATCCTCGGGACAATACTGAGGTAGGTCTTCGGTGTCTTCCTGAAGCGCCACCGTATGATGATGGTCGTAGCGAAAATGGTCAGATACGGCATGTACCGTCACGCGCCGGATCCAGCCTTCAAAAGCGCCTTCAAATCGGTATTGACTCAGCCGGCCGAAAATGCGGCAAAACACTTCGCTCTGCAGGTCTTGCGCCAGTGTCAGGTCGTCTGCATAGCGCCGAATGATGCCAAAAACAAGGGGTGAGAAGGTTTCATAGAGCTGGCGTTGGGCGATCCTTTCATTGCGCAAGCAGGCCTGAATCAGCAATGGCAAACCATCGGCAGCCGGGGAGATCATCTCTGCCCGGCTCCGACTGCCGGCATCGGCATCGGTCATTGACTGCTTGAGGTGTAGCGCTGAAATAGCCACAAGAGTATTTCCTTTCTACTGACTGCTTTTTCTTCACAAACGTTAGGCCTGCGGCCACATTTCTTTTCCAGAAAAAAAGGATCCGGAGGCATCCCATCGAAAAACAAAGGAACTCAGGTACCCTGAAAGTTCAACTTTGCACCCGATTATGAAGCATGATTTTTTAGCGATTCGTCACATCATTTTTGACCTGGGGGGCGTGCTGCTCAACATAGATTATTCAAAAACAGAACAAGCCTTTGAGAGCCTGGGTATCACCGATTTCAAACAGCGTTTTTCACAGCTTAGTCAGGATCATTTTTTTGACGATTGGGAGACAGGCCGGCTTCCTCGCGAAGCATTTTTTGAAGGAATGCGGCAGGCTGCCGGGCGGGCCTTGTCTGATGCTCAGATCACAGAGGCCTGGAATGCGATGCTTCTGAACTTTCCGCTCCGCCGGCTTCAAATTCTTCAACAATTGAGGCTACGCTATGACCTCTTCCTGCTTTCCAACACCAACGAACTGCACGAAGAAGCTTTTCATGAAATCCTTCGGCAGGCCTGTGGATGGGATAGCCTGGGGCATTTTTTCGAGAAGATTTATTTCTCACATCGCGTAGGCTTGCGCAAGCCTTCTCACGAAATTTTTGAGCTCGTGCTTCAGCAAAATGGCCTCCAGCCGGAGCATACGCTATTCATTGACGACAGCCCGCAACACATTCAATCTGCCGCCGGACTGGGCATTCAAACCATCTTCCTGCAGCCGGGAATGAGCATTGAGAAAGACATCTTCCTGCCGCGGCAATAGTCCTTTCTTACACTTCATCCATGAAAAATGCCCCGAGGTCGGGGCATTTTTTATTCAATAGCAAGCCGCATCTACTTGATTTCTTCATACTCGATGTACTCACCCTTCTTTTCGCGCTTTTCGGGCTGAGGCTTTGGCCCCTGTTGCGACTGCTGTGCATCCTGCATTTGCTGCATGTGCCTTCTGGCTGCAGAAGTAGCGCGCAGCACGGGTAGCAGGAAACGAACGAAGCGAAAAAGGAAATAGAGCAGAATGGCCCAGACCAGAATCCGTATCATGCTTCCAAAGGTAAACCTCGGCTCAGGCGGCAGGGTTAAGGAAAATGCAATAGAAGGCGAACACCCGGTGCGCTTCGGCAAACACCGCTATATTTGCACCCGATTTAATGATTTGTATGAAAGGGGGCACGATGGTGGCCCCTTTCTTATTGTCCAAATCGAATTCAAATTGGAAGAGAAAATTGAAGCCCTGCTGCTGCCGCTCCTTGAAGGCAGCGACCTGTTCCTGACTTCGGTTCAGATCAAGCCGACCAATAACCTGAAGGTGTTTTTGGACGCCGACAGCGGTTTGGATATTGGCAAGAGTGCCGACATCAACCGGAAGCTATATAAGCTTATTGAAGAGGCCGGCCTGTTTCCCGATGGCGATTTTTCGCTGGAAGTAAGCTCTCCGGGCGTGGACACGCCCCTGCGCCTGCCCCGTCAGTTTAAAAAGAACATTGGCCGTACCCTGGAGATAACGCCAATCACAGGCGATGTGTTTAGCGGCGTACTTCAGGCATCCGATGATCAGAGCCTGACGCTTTCCCTGAAAGGAACTAAAAAATCGCCGCCAATGGAACGCCAGATTGCCCTCAATGAAATCAAGACTGCGATTGTGCAAATCGTGTTTTAAGCCCACGTACATCTTCCATTCAAACTTCACTTTTTCAGAAAATAATCAACCACCATGGCAAGCATAAATCTCATAGACTCGTTTCAGGACTTTAAAGAAGCCGAAGCGATTGACAGGCCTACCTTGATGAAGGTGCTTGAAGACGTGTTCAAGACCCTGCTGCGCAAGAAATACGGCTCTGATGAAAACTTTGACGTCATCGTAAACGACCAGACGGGTGACTTGGAAATTTTCCGCCGCCGCGAAGTGGTGCCAGATGGAGAGCTGGAAGACGAGCTTGCGCAAGTACAGGTTTCTGAAGCCTACCGGATTGACCCTGAAGCCGGCTATGATGTGGGCGAAGAGGTGTATGAAGAAGTGGACGTACTTCAGGAATTCGGACGCCGAGCCATACTTGCGGCCCGCCAAACACTGGCCGGGCGCATTGGCGACCTGCGCAAAAGCGCCCTGATGAAAAAGTACGCCGACCGCGTCAATGAACTTATTTCCGGCGAGGTGTACCAAATCTGGAAGCGCGAATTGCTGCTGCTGGA
The DNA here is from genome assembly GCA_035914595.1 of Chitinophagaceae bacterium. Classification (GTDB taxonomy): domain Bacteria; phylum Bacteroidota; class Bacteroidia; order Chitinophagales; family Chitinophagaceae; genus UBA1952. The sequence goes on from JAMIQN010000035.1 coordinate 5,140, forward strand.
CGACGAAGGCAACGAACTCATCATGCCGAAAAGCGAGCAAATTCCTTCCGACTTTTTCAAAAAAGGGGAAACAATCCGAGCTGTGATCAAGACGGTGGAAATGCGCAACAATAATCCGGTCATAATCCTGTCGCGTACATCACCTGCCTTCCTGGCCAAGCTGATGGAAATTGAAGTGCCCGAAATCATGGATGGCCTCATCACAATTCGCAAGATTGTGCGTGAACCCGGCGAGCGCGCCAAGGTGGCCGTAGAAAGCTATGACGACCGCATTGACCCCGTGGGTGCCTGCGTCGGTATGAAGGGCAGCCGTATTCACGGAATTGTCCGCGAACTGCGCAACGAGAATATTGACATCATCAACTGGACCAATAATACCCAACTCCTCATCCAACGTTCGCTGACGCCGGCACACATCAACCACATGGAGATGAACCCCGAAAAGCAGCACGTGAATGTGTACCTCGAACCGGACCAGGTGAGCCTCGCCATTGGCAAGAAGGGCACCAATATCAAGCTGGCCCAGGACCTCACAGGCTACAGTATTGACGTCTATCGCGACGTGCAGGAAGTGGCAGGTGCAGAATTTGACTTTGACCTCAACGAATTCAGCGATGAGATTGATGAATGGGTAATTGATGCCTTCAAG
>JAMIQN010000036.1:0-4795 GCA_035914595.1 Chitinophagaceae bacterium
TGCGTCACCACCACCCAGCCGGAGATGGCATAGGCATGGGGCAGATAGACCGCGGCATGTTGTTCCATACCCAGATAGGCCATGTCTTCCTGGGTCAGAAAGCCGATGCGCCAGGTGTCCGGCGTGTTGTGTGTGCGCACCCAGACGGGCTTGGTGAAGCGCTTTTTATCACCCACGAAAGAGGACATGATGTCCTTCACCGTGGAGTAAATGAACTTGATGCCGGGTGTGCGCTCCAGCAGGTGGTCGAAGAAATCGAAGAGGGCTTTTCCAATAAAAAAGCGGGTACCGAAATAGCCAACCACCGTGACCGATGAAATGACGATCACGAATCCCACACCACGCGGAAACATGGGGATCAGCGTATCCACCTTGTCGAAAACCAGCCAGATCACATAGGCCGTAATACCGATGGGCGCCAGGATGATGAGGCCCTTCAAAAACGACCGGAAAAACAAGCCAATAATAGTATTGCGCATGGGAGGGCGAAGGTACAAGTGAATCGCAGGCCTGGCAGGCGTAGCGCCTTCCGCCAACATCTGCTATTTTACCTCTTTCCCCCTATGCACCGAACCTCTTTGCTCCTGTGCTGCTGCCTGCTGTTTGGCTCTGCCTGCCTGGCGCAAAACGCCCGACGCGACAGCCTTCGTCAGGCTCTTCGACATACCTCGCGTCAGCAACTCCCCTATTTTGAACTTGCCGCCCGCATTGCCGAAACCTATCGCTTTCAGCAACCGGACTCGGCAGATAAATACGCTCAAATCACCCTGAGCGGGCCGGAGGCAAAATCGCTGTTTCGATTCAAGGCATCCGCAGCCAACACACTCGGCTATTCCAACTATCAGCGCGGGAGGTATCAGGACGCCATTCAAAATTTCAACCGGTACTATTCCTACGCCGCAAAGGATGCCGATAAGGTCTCTATGGCCTATGCCATCAACAATGCCGGCAACGTATATATAGACCTTGGCGACTATAACACCGCCCTCGACAAATACCGCGAAGCGCTGGCATTGCGCCAAAACATCGGCGACCGCAAGGGTGTGGCTATGTCCTACAACAACATCGGTTATATCTACAAAGACCTCGGCGACTACGATGAGGCCGTTCGGAATATGCTCATGGGTTTGCGCGAAATGGAAGCCCTGGGCGATAAGAACCTGATTGCCTCCGGTTGCAACATGCTCGGTGCCGTTTATCTGCGCAAGAAGGACTACGCCCAGGCCATTGCCCTGCAGCAGCGGGCCATCGCACTGCAACAGGAGATCGGAGATAAAAATGGAGAAGCCATCTCGCAGCAGTTAGTAGCAAGTGCCAAGGCCGAACAAGGCCATTTTGAAGAAGCCCTTAAGGCCTACGAGAAGGCACTTGCCATCTTTCGGGCCTCATCCGACCAGCGGCAAATCTGCATCCTGGAAGGAGACGTTGCGACGCTATATGCACGCCAGAAAAAATATGCGGAAAGCGCGGCACGCTATGAAAAGGCGATCGCGCTCTGCCAAAAGATTGGATATCGTCGCTCCCTTGCACTCTTCTGGATGGGGCAGGCCAGCAACCAGATTTTTCTTGGCAAACTGCCCGAAGCACGCATACTCCTGGACAGTGCGCATACCCTCATCGCGCATACTGCAAGCAAAGAAGACCTCAAAACTTATTACGAACTACAGTCGCGCTACTTCGCTGCCAAAGGTGATTTTAAGGAAGCCCTCGACTACTCCATGCGCTATGCGGCACAAAAGGACACACTGCTCAATGAAGAAAACCTGAAGGCCATGAGCAACATGAGCGTGCGCTACGAGAGTGAGAAGAAGCAAGCCACCATCGCCCGCTTAGATAAGGAATCTGCCTTGCAACAACTGGAGCTTAAAAACCAAAGCCTGCGCATTGCAGAAGATCAGCTTCGCCTGTCCAAAGCCAACCTTCAGATCACCCAAAGTGACCTTCAAATCAAGACACAGAATGCGCTGATTCTGACGCAGAAATTAGAAGCTGCCGAACGGGCCCGCCACTTGGACAGCCTCAGCCGGCAGGCCCGGTTGCAGCGCCTCGAGTTGGCCAATCGTACCCTGGCATTGCGCCAGCGAAACTTTCTGATTCTGGGGCTGGCGGCCTTACTGCTGCTTGGGGCGTTGCTCTCCTATTCTTACTACCGGCGCGCCAAACTGAAAGCTGCCAGCCGCATGCAGCAGGCATTGATGCAACAGCAGGAGCAGGCCACACGCGCCGTTTTGGCAGCGGAAGAAGCCGAACGGGAGCGCATCGCCAAAGACCTGCATGATGGCGTTGGCCAGATGATGAGCGTGGCCCGGATGAACTTGTCCGCCTATGAACATCGTGTGGGTGCGCAGCCGCCGGAACAGCAACAGGCCCTGGAGCGTGTCATCGCTATGGTGGACCAGAGTTGCGCCGAGTTGCGAAGTGTCAGCCATAGTATGCTGCCCAATGCCCTTATCAAAAACAGCCTCGCCGCCGCCGTCCGCGATTTTATCTCGCAAATAGATCAGCGCCGCCTGACCGTGCATCTCTACACCGAAGGCCTCGACGAACGGCTCGACTCCAACATAGAAACCGTCCTGTATCGCATCATTCAGGAGTGCGTCAACAATGTGGTGAAACACAGCGGAGCCCATACACTCGACATCTCGCTCGTGCGCGATGAACGCCAGATTACGGTCAGCATCGAAGACAATGGAAAGGGCTTCGACCTGGCGGCAGCACAGCGCAAAGAAGGCATCGGCCTCAAGAATATCCAGACCCGGATGGACTTCCTGAAAGGCAGTGTGGATATTGACACGGCGCCCGGCCGCGGCACCGTTGTCGTACTTAACGTGCCCTTAGGAGGCCAGACAGGAAGGCCCGTAGGCTAAGGCCTAACTTCATCAGTTCATGACGCCGATTTCTGTCGCCATTGTGGATGATCATCAGATCGTGATTGACGGCTTGAGCAGTTTGCTGCAAGGGGAGCCTCAGTTCAAAATTGCCTTTGCTACCACCCGTCCGGAGACCGTTTTGGACCTGCTTGCCACAAATCCTACCGACGTGCTACTGACCGATGTGCAGATGCCGGGCCTGCCGGGCAACGTGCTGGCCAAAGCCGTACGCCAGCAATTTCCTGAGCTGCGCATCATGGCGCTGAGCATGAGCGGCATGGGCCATATTGTGGATGAGATGATTCGCGATGCAGACATTACCGGCTACGTCCTGAAAGATATCGGCAAGCAGGAGTTGATGGCAGCCATCACCAAGGTGGCAGGAGGTGGCCTTTATTTTTCGGATGCCGTCATGCAGCAACTGGCACAACGCTCGTTGCAGAAAGAAGCCATTGCAGAAGCCCACCTCAGCGCCCGCGAGCTGGAAATCCTGCGCCTCATTGAGCAAGAGGTCAGCAACCGTGACATCGCTGCACAGCTTTTTATCTCTGAGCGCACTGTGGAGACACACCGTAAAAACATGATGCGCAAGACGGGCACCAACAGCACCCTCGGCCTCATTAAATGGGCCTACGAACAGAAGCTCATTGAGAAGGATTGAGCGCTTTGCGCCGACAGAAACTGGCGAATTCCCCGGTTGAAAGAGGTTGATTTTTTATCGGCTAAAAGGCCTTTCCACAATCCTTTTTGACCTCCCAAAATCGGCTCACAGCGCCTGCCGGTCGGTTACCTTTGCGAGGCTCAAAAAAATCGTTTTTACACCATGAAATCCGGAATATTCAACACTCTGGCCCTTGCCGCAGCCCTCAGCCTCGGGACGGCAACCGGCGCCCTTGCACAGCAGATCAAGATGCCCGCGCCCAGCCCGGCCCAAACCGTCAAGCAGGCTTTTGGCCTTGGCGAAATCACGATTGATTATTCGCGCCCCTTAGCCCGTGGCCGCGTCATCTTCGGCGACCTCGTACCCTACGGCGAAGTATGGCGCACCGGCGCCAATGCCACTACCAAAATCACCTTCACCGATGAGGTGCGTTTCGGGGGCTATGCCGTCAAGCCAGGCACCTACGGGCTCTACACCATTCCGGGCCGCAATAGCTGGCAGGTGATGCTCTACAAAGACCTCAGCCTCGGCGGAAACGTAGCCCATTACGACAAGGCAAACGAAGTGCTGCGCATCACGGTAGAACCGAAGGCCAACGGGCATATGGTGGAGTCGTTCACCATCAACCTGGACAATGTAGCCGCCAACACAGCCACTCTGCAACTCATGTGGGAGCGCACCATCGTGCCGATCAAGATCACGACCAATATTGATTCCCGTATCATGGAGAATATTGCCTCCGTGATGAAGGTGGAAGACAGCCGCCCCTACTTCCAGGCTGCCAACTACTATTATCAAAATGACAAGGACATGAACCAGGCGCTGACCTGGGTGAATAAGGCCATTGAGCAGAACAACGCCTTTTATGTGGTACACCTGAAAGCCAAGATCCAGATGAAGCTAAAGGACTACAGCGGCGCTATTGAAACGGCCAAAGAATCCATGAGCCTGGCCCGTGTGGCCCAAAGCGAAGACTATATCCACCTCAACGAAAAGCTGATTGCGAAAGCTACCAAGGCAATGCAAAAGCGATAAAACTCTGCCAATTGCCGGCCATCATTCAGGAAGCCTGCCCCCTCAACCGGGCGGGCTTTTTTGTGCGGCGCATTTGGTGCAGCAGCAACGCCAGCAGCAGCACCAGCAGGCAACCCACCACATTCAGCCAGAGGAAGGCCATCACGTCTGCAAGCCACACCGCCACCACTACCGCTTCGGCTATCAACGCGGCTACAAATACCGCCGTGCCACCTACGCGCTTCAGATA
>JAMIQN010000037.1:0-3042 GCA_035914595.1 Chitinophagaceae bacterium
ATGCTGTCAATCTTAGCGTGCAACATGCGCTCGCTTTCCATCCACAACGCCAATTCTAGCTGATTGGAGGGAAGCACTTCATAATAGAAAGTGCGGTCCTGCGTAGTGTTGGCGTTGAGCTGACCACCGGCGGCCTGAACGAGCTTCATATACTCGCCGCGTTTGATGTTTTCTGAGCCTTCGAAAAGGAGGTGTTCAAAAAAGTGAGCGAAGCCCGTGCGTTGCGGGTCTTCATTCTTGGAGCCAACGTGGTACATCACGCTGACGGCAACGATGGGGGTGGAGTGATCTTCGTGGAGGATGACGTGCAGCCCGTTGGGGAGGTCAAACTCTGAAAACTTAATCTGGGCACCTGCGCTGCTGATGCCTAAAAAGCAACAGGCAGCAAGCCCTGCGACGAAAGCTTTACGCTTCATATGGGAGGGGATAAAAAATGTGGCGCAAAAGTAAGGGGCCACGTCCGGCACGCTTGGTGCCATGCGGTAATGAAATGACAAAATGCGACTACCCCCGGAGGCTGTCGCATTCAATCTTCTGCGGATGTTATCTTTTTAAGTTTCCCGCAGACACCGCCAACCCACGCAGATCCCTCCCTACACCAGTTCGAAGCTCTCAATAAACTTCGTCGTGAAATTTCCTTTCCGGAAATCCTCATTCCGCATCAACTGCAAGTGGAACGGAATCGTTGTCTTGACCCCTTCAATCACGTACTCACTCAAGGCACGCTCCATCGTGTTGATGGCTTCTTCGCGTGTCTGCGCCACCGCAATGATTTTTGCAATCATTGAATCATAAAAGGGAGGGATGGTATAGCCTGCATAGATGTGGGAATCCACGCGTACACCATGGCCGCCGGGGGTGTGCAGGACGGTGATGGTGCCCGGACTGGGACGAAAATCGTTGTAAGGATCTTCGGCATTGATGCGGCATTCGATGGCGTGCATGACTGGTTCATAATTCTTTCCGGAAATAGCGACGCCCGCCGCGATTTTGATCTGCTCCTTAATCAGGTCATACTGAATCACCTCTTCTGTCACGCCGTGCTCTACCTGAATACGGGTGTTCATCTCCATGAAATAGAAATTCCGGTGTTTGTCCACCAGAAATTCTACTGTACCCACACTTTCATAATTGATGGCAGCGGCAGCGCGAATGGCAGCTTCGCCCATGGCCTTACGCAGCTTAGGCGTGATGAATGGGGAAGGTGATTCTTCAACCAGTTTTTGGTGGCGACGCTGGATAGAGCAATCGCGCTCGGAAAGATGGCAGGCGTTGCCATACTGGTCTCCGGCAATTTGGATTTCGATATGGCGGGGTTCTTCCACAAACTTCTCCATGTAGATGCCGTCATTCTTGAAAGAGGCGGCAGCTTCCATCTTCGCGGTGCTGTAATTGTGTTCCAGTTCGGCTTCTTCCCACACCACGCGCATGCCTTTACCGCCTCCACCGGCTGTTGCTTTCAGGATGATGGGATAGCCCATTTCTTTGGCCATTGCCTTGGCTTCTTCCACACTTTGCAGCAGGGCCTTGGAGCCCGGAATGCAGGGCACACCTGCGGCAATCATGGTTTCCTTCGCCGTCATCTTGTCCCCCATTTTTCGGATCATTTCCGGAGTGGGGCCGATGAACTTAATGTTGTATTGAGCACAGATTTCTGCGAATCCCGCATTTTCCGCCAGGAAGCCATAACCCGGATGGATGGCATCCGCATTCGTGATTTCGGCGGCGGCCATAATACGCGGAATGTTGAGATAGCTGTCTGAGCTCTGGGCCTTGCCGATGCAGACGGCTTCATCTGCAAAACGGACGTGCAGGCTGTCTTTGTCTGCGGTAGAATAAACGGCCACCGTACGGATGCCCATTTCGCGGCAGGTGCGAATGATACGCAGGGCGATTTCACCGCGATTTGCAATAAGAATTTTCTTGAACACAGGAGGAGATTAAGGTTCAGAATCCCGACTGGAAAAACCGAAAGGCACAGCGGGGAGAGAAGGGCTTACGGAGACGGGCTAAAGCCTGCAATACTTGCATCAGAGCCGGTGTTAGCCGGAGTTCTTTTTAGATAGGCTCCACCAAAAAGAGCGGCTGATCATACTCTACCGGGCTTGCATCATCTGCCAGCACCTTCACGATGCGGCCACTGACTTCACTTTCGATTTCGTTGAACAGCTTCATCGCTTCAATGACGCAAAGCACCTGGCCCTTCTTGATTTCATCGCCCACACCCACGAATGGGGGCTTGTCAGGCGCAGAACTACGGTAGAAAGTGCCGATCATCGGCGACTTGATGGGAACGGCAGAGCCTGCAGGGGCTGCTGGCGCAGGTGCTTCGGGAGCGGAGACGGGGGCTGCCTGAATGGCCGGAGCAGCGGGGGCTGCTGGGGCTGCAGGCAACGGTGCGTGATAGGCTTGAGGAGGCAGCGAAGGCATGGTGGGCATCATCATGTGCATGGCCATTTCCTGGCTCACTTCGGCACCTTGCTTGATGGTGATTTGAAACTCACCATCCTGAATGCTCAGTTCGCTGATATTACTCTTGTTGATGGTCTTTATCAGCTCCTGAATTTGCTTGAATTCCATAATCTGCTTTTTTGCTGGCCGTGCCCGAAGCAGCGGCAGCGTGAGGAAATTGAAACGGTAGTGGGGGCACAAGATTAAGGCGACAGCCCTGCTCCTGCAAACTACCTTGTGGCTCCTTCTAATTACTGCTTGACGCGCTCTACGTAAGCACCCGTCTTGGTGTCCACGCGGATCAGTTCGTCTGCATCTACGAACAGAGGGACCATCACGGTAGCGCCTGTTTCGATCGTTGCAGGCTTGAGCGTGCGGGTGGCCGTGTCGCCCTTCATGCCCGGCTCAGTGTAGGTGACGCGCATCACCACGTTGGGCGGCAGTTCCACACTCATCGGTTGTTCGGTCTCGGTGTTGACCAGCACGAAACAGTCCTGGCCGTCTTTGTATAGCTCGGGACGTTCAACCATGTTTTCATTGACCACAATCTGATCGAAGGTGTTTGTGTCCATGAAATTGAAGCCAGTATCA
>JAMIQN010000038.1:0-3724 GCA_035914595.1 Chitinophagaceae bacterium
GGGCACATCGGCATGATAGACGCTCGGATCCAGGTCTTTCAGCTTTTCCAATGCCTGCTTGATGATGGAAACGCTCTCCCAGATTTCGGCATTGCGCACCAGATAGCGATCATAGACGTCGCCGGTGGTGCCGGTAGGAATATTGAACTTAAAATCTTCGTAGGAGCAATACGGCGAAGCCACCCGCACGTCGTAGTCCACACCGGCAGCACGCAGGTTGGGGCCGGTCACGCTATAGGCCAGGGCCATCTCGGGCGTCAGCGGGCCGGCGCCGATACAACGGTCCATAAAAATTCGGTTGCGCGTCAGTAGTGTTTCAAACTCTTCCATGGTTTTCGGGAAGTCGCGCAGCCATTCGTCCAGCTTGCGCCAGGCCGTGTCCGTGAAGTTGCGCTCGAAGCCACCGAAGCGCCCGATGTTGGTAGTGAGGCGGGAGCCGCAGATTTCTTCATAAATCTCATAGGCCCGCTCGCGGAATTGCATCACATAGAGGAAGCCTGTGAAGGCGCCCGTGTCCACACCGATAACCGAGTTGCACACCAAGTGGTCGGTGATGCGGGCCAGCTCCATGATGATGACACGGAGGTAATCCACGCGCTTCGGCACCTCTATGCCCACCAGCTTTTCTACCGCCGTCTGCCAGCCGATATTGTTGATAGGGGCTGAGCAGTAATTGAGGCGGTCGGTCAGCGGCTGCACCTGATAGTAGGGGCGGCGTTCCGCAATTTTTTCAAAGGCGCGGTGGATGTAGCCGACGGTAGGTGTGGACTTCAGCACCCGCTCGCCGTCTATCTCCATGATATTTTGGAAGACGCCGTGCGTGGCCGGGTGGGTAGGCCCCAGGTTGATGGTAGTGGTCTGCCGGGTGAGGGAGCCCTCGCCCAGCGCTATATGTTGCGGCTTCGTTTCTGTCATCTTGGGTCCCTGATTTTCTTGGTTCACTCAATGGGTCCTTTTGCTGAGCCGGAAGGGTTTTGGCGAATCCGCTCAACGCTGTTTTACTCAAAAAAAGCTACCACCCCGACCGAACATTTCATCGTCCTTATCGCGGCGGGAAGCATCTTCCATCGGGTATTCTTTGCGCATGGGGAAGTAGTCCATTTCTTCCACATTCATGATGCGGATGAGGTTGGGGTGCCCCACGAAATTCACCCCGAAGAAGTCGTAGGTCTCGCGCTCCATCCAGTTGGCACCGGGGAAGAGCCGGGTGGCTGTCGCAATGTCCGGCTTGGCAATGGGGATATAGGCTTTTACCCGCAGCCGCTTATTCTCGGGCAGGTTGTGCAGGTGATATACCACGCACAATTCTTCACCGCTGCGCTCGGGGTAGTGAATGGCGCAGATGTCTGTCAGGAAGCGGAAGCCGTAATCATCATGCAGGTGCTGGAGCAGCCTGAGTGCTTCTGCCGCCGGCGAGATCACCGTCAACATGCCGTAGCTCTCTTCAAAGCCCGTGAGCAGGGCTGCATGTTTTTCCGAGAGGGAAGCCTGAATGGCCGGGTTGGATAAATCCATGATTTGCAAATAGTCTTATGCAGGCATTGCAGTTCTTAAGAAAAGAGCCGTTCTGCGCTGTCGGATTTACTGAATGCCGTAGCTCTCCAGCAGTGCCTGGTATTTTGGGGAATAACGTTGGCGCAGGCGCTCATTCTGCACGAGGTCCTGCACTTGCAAAATGCCCTGAATGACACCTTCCGGGCGCGGCGGGCAGCCGGGCACATACACATCCACGGGGATGATCTGGTCTATGCCCTGCAAAACCGAGTAAGAATCGAAGATGCCGCCGGAGGAAGCGCAGGCTCCCATCGCCAATACCCAGCGCGGCTCCGACATCTGGATATACACCTGCTTCAGGATGGGGCCCATCTTCTTGGCAATCGTTCCCATCACCATCAGCAGGTCACACTGGCGGGGCGTGAAGCCCATGCGCTCCGAGCCGAAACGTGCCATATCGTAGTGAGAGGCCATGAGGCACATAAACTCAATGCCGCAGCAGGAGGTGGCAAAGGGCAGGGGCCACATGGAATTTTTCCGCGCCAGACCTACCACATCAGAAAGCTTTCCGGCGAAAAAGCCTTCGCCGTAATGCCCTTCCGGCATCTCGGCCGGCTTCGGGTGCACATTATATTGAACGGGACGAGCCATGATTCTTGATTTGAAAAATTGAAGGTTTGAGATTACAACTGCACGATTTCTTCATTCGCCTCTCGGACTTAGTCTTCCCACTTCAGGGCGCCTTTCTTGATGATATAGATGAAGCCTGCCAGGAAAAAACTTACGAACATCACGACGGCCATAAAACCTTCGGCCCCCAGCTCGCGGAAATTGACGGCATAGGGGTAGAAGAAGATGACTTCCACATCGAAAAGGACGAAGAGGATGGCAATCAGGAAGTACTTGATCGCGACAGGCTGGCGGGCATTGCCGATACCGGGAATACCACTCTCGAAAATGCGAAGCTTATCGCGGGTGCGGCGCTTGGGGCCGAGCAGGTGGGTGGCTGCCATCATCACGCCCACAAAGCCGAGGACGACGACAAGCTGCAGTACGACGGGGAAATAACTGAAAGGACTATCGGTAGCTGCCTGAAGCAGGAGATGATGCATGGAAAAAGGCGCAGCAGCCCGGCTGACGTTGTTTTTAAAGGCGCGTAAAATTAAGCCCGGCACCCCCAACAGGCAAACCATTGGCCTTGCGCGCCAGTAGATTCGCCGCCTGCTAACTTGCTGCTATCTGTGCATAACCTTACCAAAATCCGGCTCTTCCGGGCGCTGCTGCTGCTGAGCAGGCTGCCGGCCTTCCTGTTGGTCTATCCTCTGGCCTTGCTGCGCAAAAAGCTGGATACCGCACATGTATTTCTCTTCGACAGATATGCAATGGGTGGCGCCCAGCGCGTCCATATTGACATCCTGCAAAGCATTGCCGACCGGCCCAAGCTGGTTCTGTTCACGCGCTATTCCCCAAATGAAGGCATGAAAAAGGCCTTTCATCAGGTGCCGCAGGCCCGCTTCCTTGACATCCATTTCTGGTGCGACAATCTGTTCTTCCGCCTTTTCAGCGTACACTATTGGGCTTTCTACCTCAGCCGCCATCGTCACCTGACTATTCTAAGCTCCAACAGCACTTTTTTCTACGATTTGCTGCCCTGGCTGCCGGCCCGCTTCCGGCGCATAGAGCTGCTCCACAATTTCACCTACGGGAAAAAAGGAATGGAGTTTTTCGGTCTGGCCAACTGCCGCTATCTGGACCGGCGCCTGGTGGTGGACCATTTTACCGCCCAGAACATCCGGAGCCAGTATGCAGCCAATGGTATTGATGCTTCGCTGCTGGAGCGCGTGCAGGTGATAGAACCGGGCGTGTGGCTGCCGGAGACCTTACCCGCAAAAACAGTAGCCCCTCTTGAAGTGCTTTATGCCGGTCGGGGTGGCGCGCAGAAACGTGTATGGCTAATTGACCGGATTGCAAAACAGTGTTTGTCAGAGGGCCTGCCCATCCGCTTCCATTTTGCCGGTGACGTGGACGAGGAGATTTCGGAAGAAGTAAAAGCGGCTTCGGTGATGCATGGTCGCGTCGCTGATGTGAAGGTCATGCGCCGGATTTACGCCGATAGTCATGTCATTCTGCTGACCTCAGCCTACGAGGGCTTCCCGATGTTTATTAAGGAAGGGATGGCTGCGGGCTGCATTCCGGTAGTAACGGCCCTGCCCGGCAATAAGACACACCT
>JAMIQN010000039.1:0-5784 GCA_035914595.1 Chitinophagaceae bacterium
CGGCACATCGCGATAAGCCATGTTCCCAAAGGGATCCGAAAAGAATGGATCATTCATCATAAGGCTTCCACCAAATGCCTGCTTGAAGAAGGGGTCGTCAAAAGGGTTGTGACGCTGCGACTGAATCACAACGCGCGCGGTGCCCTGAGCTTCTGCGGGGTCTAAAATCAACTTGCCGGTTTGCTGGGGGAAGAGCGCTGATTTTTTCAGAACGAACATCTGATATCGCTTCCCATCCACTACTTCTTCTACCGGTTTGGGTTGTTTCGGAAGGTCAAAATCCTGCGTCCAAAAGCCGTTCAACGAAGGCAATTTGGAAATCGCCATCTGCATCGGAAGGCGGGTGTAGAGCTTGTAATAGGCGGTTACCTGTTCGCCCACACGCACATTCCGCTTATCCACATCCACGCGGATGAACATGTCCTTGCCAATATTCACCTGCGGTTCGACGGGCGCCTTCTGCACAGGCTGCTGCGCCGATCTGCCACGCATTCCCGCAAAGGGATCTGCATTGGCAAAGGGATCATCCCAAAAGCCTCCACTGCGTTGTTGCGCAGGATGCTGCGCCGCGACCGAGCCCGGTACTACATCCACTTCGATGGCATTCGACTGATAGTTGTGACCGTCCGCATCTTTTGCCACCGCCGGTGGAATGTTCAGCTTGCCGGTATGTTTCGGTTGAAGAATGAACGTGAGCGACACGCTGGAGCTTTGAGTGGTTCGGTTGCCCACCATCTGCATGCTGGTGCTTTGCGACTGGAAGGGGCCACCCAGCACTTTAAAATCTTTGAAGCTCGGCGTGATGGACTGTAAGCCATCCACATCCTGAATAGTGTAGGTCACCGTGAGCTGATCTGCCAAGCCGATTTTCGCAGCGTTGGCGTTGGCGGAAAACACAACATTCTGAGCATAGCTCCCACTACCGCAAGCGGCAATGAGGATCAGCAATGGAAGTGTGTAAACCGTAAACGTCGAAACTCTCATGATCGTCTTTGCGGGGGTGGACAAAATTAGCCGCAGCCCTTGCCGGGCGTCAGTTGTAGCCGTTTAAATTGACGTTAAATGATGTGTGTTCTTCACTCATAAATCGCCTTCAATCGGGCGCATCACAATGAGCTCCACATCGGCTTTTGCACTGAGCTTGTAAGCACTCCAGAGCATCTCCGAAACATCAGTTGCCTCCATCACGCGAGCCTGTTCTATGCCGCTCCCGCTCCACGACCGGCTCCAGGTGGCACCCGGACACAGGGCCGTTACGCGAATCTTCTGCGGCATCAGTTCATACCGCAGATTCTCTGAAAAGCCGAGCAGGGCATACTTGGTGATGCTGTATGAGCCGCCATTGGGATAGGCCTTCAGGCTGGCTACCGAACACAGGTTGAAGATGTGGCTGCCGGCCTTCATGCGGGGCAGCAGGCTGCGGGTGAGATGGTAGGCGGCAAAGAGATTTACCTGCATCATTTCCTCCAGTTGGCCGGTTGGTTCCGTTGCAATGTCGCCACCCTGAAAGATGCCGGCATTGTTCACCAGAATATTGATCTGCGGAAACAAATTCAGAACCTGATCGGCAAATGCAAGCACCGCTTCCGGCTTCGCAAAATCCGCCTGCAGACAATAAGCTTCGGCGGCTGGAAACTGCTGCTGCCATTCCGTTTTCAGGTCTATTAAATCGCTTTCCGTGCGGGCACAGATGGCAATGCTGAAGCCTTCGGAAAGCAATCGTTCCGCCACGGCCCGGCCGATGCCCTGTGTTGCTCCGGTCACTACTGCGTAGCGTTTTTCCATTCCCGCAATTTCCCTTTTTTCGGAGAAGTGAGAGCGTTTGAAAATGTTCTTAAAAAGGGGCTTCAACCTGTCCTGCATTCCTTCGTAGGGCTTGCTTCTGGCTACCTTCACGCCAAAGCATTTTCAACCTTGCGTTCGTTTTTTATTCTTCTTGCTTTGGTGCTGAGTAATGGCCTTGCCTTTGGTCAGGGAGCCGCTCTTTCTTTCAAAGAAAAAGTGCATGACTTTGGAGAAGTTCCGGTGGATAGCCCCTTGCACTGGCGTTTCGAATTCACCAATAGTGGCGATGCTCCACTTATCGTGACGGGCATTGAACCATCCTGTCATTGCGTACATGCACAGTGGACGCGGGGGGCTATTGCGCCGGGCGGCAAGGGCGTTGTGGACGTAACGGTGGCACCACCACATGACATCCGCTTCTATCGCACGCTGATGATTTCTTCCAATGCCGTCAATTACGATCCGGCACTCATGCGCTACGAAATTGATGTGATGGGCCGAGGCGTGCAGCCTAAGCCAAATAAGGCGACAGACACACACAAAAAGAAGAAAACGCACAAACACTGAGCACCTTTCTCACTACACCTACTCGTCGTTCTTGAAAAATTTTAGTCGGTAGTTGCTGAGGCTACGGCCACGCTGATGCGCTCCGGATTTCCTTCGGGCTTGTATTTGAAGGCAGCTTTCCCGCCTGGCGCGATGGATTCAGAAATCGTGTAGTTCACGTCTGCATGTTCCTCGTTTTTCTCCGTGGAGATACGCAGCGTTACTGTCTTCCATGTCTGGAATTGTCCAGTGTTGATGACTTCACCTTCCACCACTTTCCGGCCAACCAGATTGCGGCGCACCTGATAGTTTACCTGGAGATAACGCGCGGGCCGGTCGCGCTCTTCGTTAGCACTATTGCTGCTGGTGTTGTGTGCAGGCCCATTTCCGCAGGCGGCAAGCAGCAATAGAAAGGCAAGGCTGAGGCAAAACTTCATACCAACAAATTTGCGTGAGGTCTTCATCTGTTGGGAGGGGGGGGAAAAGAAGAAGTCGCCTCAAAGTCGGAAGCACGGGTCTTCTTCCTCTGAAACGACTTCAAAATGGGGCGGTTTCAACCAACTTTTACTTCAGCCGATACTTCAGCCCTACACCGCCGAAGAAGTAGGCCAGCGACGGACCGGGTGTAACATCCGTAGCCACGCCTGCCGGGAAGCCACTGCCCTTGTCGGTGTCGTTAATAGCGTTACCGATGAAGAGGTAGGTGTAATTGATTTGATTGCTCAGGTTGTTTCCGGCAACGTACACATCCAAGTCGAAGCGCTTCGGCATGTGGCGGGCCAGCGCAAAGCTGTGGCGATAACCGAGGCGTGCATTGAATTGCGTGTAGGAGCCCACCTTATTCGTGTTGGCAAAATCAGCATACACATCGCCGAGGTAGTAGAAAGTCGTGTTGGCGTAGAAGCCTTGTGGCGTGCGGAGGTCTATGCCTGCACAATACTTCTGATGAGGCACACCAACTGTTTGTTTACCGCTGTAATCGTTGATAGTCCCGCCCAACTTCGTTTTGAAATCACGATACGTGAAATCATACCAAGAGGCCGTGAAGAAAGGTTCGACGGTAGCCAGAACGGGATTCTTCTTCAGCGCCCAGAGGTAGCCCAGGCTCAGCTCTATTCCCTGATTGCGCTGGGTGCCGGTGTTGGCGAAATAGGTGTAAGTAGCGCCGTTTTGAGGATCCACACCGCTCAGTTGCGTCAGCTTGTTGTCTACATCGAGGCGGAAGATGGAAAACTGATAATCGAAACGGGAATGGAACAGGAGCCCTTGTGCGCTCAGTTCAATCATGCGGCCTTTCTCCGGCAACAGGCTGTCATTCGGTTGGTTGATGCCACTGATGAAAGCGCTGCTGGCTGTGGGAGCGTTGTAGCCTTCACTATAGGAAGCCTGAAAAATCTGGCCTTTCCAAAGTTTTTGAAGGGCAATATGCGGATTGATGGAGGTTTCGAAATGCTTTTCAAATGACTGGTCTTTGTGGCCGGTGATGAGGCCGGGCAAAGCATACAGGTCTGTGCGCTTATACTGATTCGTGTTAGCTGAAATGCCGGTAACCAGAGTAAGTCCCCAGGGCTTGAAACCGATTCGATTGATAGCAAAAAAGGAACTCTGGGTGGTGTTGTAACGCAGATAGGAAGCTCCGGAAATCGGATTGACCTGAAGAGGAATGCTGTCGTTGGTGCCGGTAAATCGGTAAGAGCTTACCAAGGATTTTGACGCCTGCATTTCCGTCCCTACCTCAAGTTTTTCAATCCACTTTTTCTCGCCATAGCGAAGAAAGAAGGAGCTGCGCAAGCCATAATTGGCATCTGATCCGTCGCCATTTGCTCCTGCACTGACGCGGTGATAATCGTTACCGGAATAGAATAGCGTTGTCCAGTTGCTGAAGTGCTTGTTGAAGGCATACTGATGCGAAAGACCAATCCGCGTCGTGATGGTATTGTTGTTCGCATTCTTTTTGATGTAGGCCTGGTTGCCGGGGTCTTCACCTGCATAGTAGCTGGCGTACGAAATCTGACCGGTGACCTCATCAAAAGAACTGTTGTGGCTGATGAAATAGGAAAGGCTCTGCTTGGGACTAAGCTTGAATTTCCCAAAAGAGGTGAAGTAGTTCTTCTGAGTGGCACTATGCGGGCGATAGCCATTGCTTTGGAGATGGGTGTAGTTGGCCACTACGGAAGACTTATCGGTCACCATGTCTAAGCGGGTGCTGCTTTGTACCAGGTCAAAAGAGCCGGTTGTAAAATCCTCGCTCAGCGTGATGCCCTTATGCGTTGAAGGCGCCAGATAAAAGCGCGCCACGCCGCCCACTCCGGCACCATATTCCGTGGCTGCTGGCCCTTTAATAATCTCAACATTGTCCACCAGCGTGAAGTCCAGATCATCCAGTTGCGTTACGCCATCTGCCGTGGTTAGCGGAATTCCGTTGTAGTAAACTTTCACACCCCAGTTATTGAACTTTTGGTCGTTGCCATAGCCGCGAATGACGATGCGCTGGCCGCCAAGCTGCGTGCGTTTGTCCACCTGCACGCCGGCTACGGTATTGAGTGCCTGCTCCACAAAGGCCGGGTTGTTGCGATGCAATTCAGCCTTTGTGAGCACCTCTGTTGTTTGGGCATGATGCTGAAATTCCGCACGCTCTTTTGCGGTTTTATCCACGTGGTCTCTCACCTCAATAGTGTCAAGTCTTTTGCTTGATGCGGGTGTGGTGAATCGTTGGATTTCCTGCGCGGAAGTGGTTAATGCAAGGCCCAGCCCTGCTACAGCAAGTATTGCTTTTTTCATTCTTTTTTAAGGGGGGAGTGATGAAGGTTAATAGAACATCAAGGCTGAAAGACCTTGATTGGAATGGTGCAAATCTAATCGGCGAGCCCTCAAATCAAAGCCTCAACCGTTGTATGACTCAGGCTTCATTCTTAAGAAAATCATGGGAAGGACCGCCCCCGGCATGGATATCCCGAACCTTTACATTTGCAAGCCTTCACCCCTGAATTAATTATGGCGCTACTCACCCTGCTGTTGCAGGCCGACACTGCCCTTCATGCTGCTGCTGCCGTGGCCCAGCCTGAGGAAAAGATCTCATTGTTGAAGTTGCTGTTTGCGGGCGGCGTATTGATGATTCCTCTGCTGCTTTGCTCCGTGATAATGGTCTATGTCTTCGTGGAACGACTCCTCGCCATCCGAAGGTCGCTGCCGGATGATCCTCGGTTCATTCAGCGGGTGCGCGAGTTGGTGAGCGACGGCAATCTGCAAGGCGCCAAAACCCTGTGCCGTGGCGTGCCAACACCCGAAGCGCGCATGATTGAAAAAGGTATTTCCCGCATCGGCAAACCCATAGACCAGATTGAGCGAAGCATGGAAGCCACCGGCAAGCTGGCCATCTACCAACTTGAGAAAAACCTCTCAATCCTGAGCACGGTAGCCAGCATCGCACCCATGTTCGGCTTCCTCGGCACC
>JAMIQN010000040.1:0-4556 GCA_035914595.1 Chitinophagaceae bacterium
CTTGTGAGTATCGTCAGTTGGCTATTGCGGTTCGAGGTGATGCGCAATACAGCATGTGGGGCAGGCTCAGGCAGAGGAATGCTATCCCAAACATTGTCATGATAGCGATACAGGAAACGACTTACATACGGGGATGCCCAAAGTTCATTGCCCACAGCTCTGAGTGCTGCCCAGCGCAGGTCTTCATGCGGCGGGGGCAACCGGTTTGTCTTACCATCCCGAACGGAATAGATGCTTTGCCCGGCCAGGCACCAGAGCGTTCCATTCGTAGCCAGCGAGAGCTGCCACACGGTGTTGCCGCGCGGATTTTCATCCGATGAAAAGCGGAAATTTTTGAAGCTATGACCGTCATAGACAGAAAGGCCCTTGGCCGTGCCAATGCAGATATTTCCGTGTGCATCGAGGCTGAGCGCCTTAATGGCATTGGCCGGCAGGCCATCGCGAATGCTGAAATTCTTGAACGAATGCCCGTCATAGCAGGCGAGGCCACCAAGGGTTCCGACCCAGAGCTGGCCATAGCGGTCCTGCACCAGAGAGGATGCCTGCGACTGCACCAGCCCCTGCTCCACGCCGATATTGAAAAATGGATAGCGTTGCGCCCCCGCCCGAATAGACATGCAGCCAACCAAAAAGGTCATGAGCAGGCCTTTCAGGAAGGAGCGAAAAAAGGAGCAGAGCTGCACCGGACAAAAGTAGCCGGACGCCCAAGTGGGCTAAGAAATTGTCGGCTATTTCCCCCCGATTTTCACCCGCAGACGTAGTTCGGTTTCTTAGTTGGAAACCACCTTCAGGCCAATCAGTGAGGTGATCAGAGTGGTGATGAAAAATAGGCGCCAGAAGCTTGCGGGCTCTTTGAAAAACAGAATGCCGATGATAACCGTGCCCACCGCGCCAATTCCTGTCCATACTGCGTAGGCAGTGCCCATCGGCAGCGTTTGTGTGGCCTTGTAAAGCAGGAACATGCTTAATGCGAGCGTGAGGAAAAACCCCGCGAACCAGAAGGCGGCAGTAGTTCCTGAATGAAGCTTTGCTTTGGCCAGGCAGGTGGTGAAACCCACTTCGCACAAGCCAGCAAGGATGAGGAGAAGCCAGGCCATTTTATTAAAAGAATGGAGCCGCGCAAAAGTGAACAAAAGAGGCAGGTGTGTCCTGCCTCCGGATTACTTTTCAAATACCATGGCTTCGGGTGAAGCGCCCAGGCGGATGAGTGTGCCGTTCACCGCCTCAATCATAGGTGGTGGGCCGCAGACGTAAAAATGCTTTTTGAAGTCATCCACATGGCGGCGCAGGAAGGTTTCATCCACGAAGCCCTGCTCGTAGGCCCCCTGCGGTTTTTCATTGGAAAGAACAAATACCGCATCCTTTCCCAGCAGCGACACCAATTCATCTTTCAGGATAATATCTGCCTCCGTTTTGTTGGCGAAGAACAACTTGTTGCCCGCGAGTTTTCCCTCCTTATGCAATTGGCGAAGGATGGCAAGGAAAGGTGTGATGCCGGCACCACCCGCAATAAAATAACCGGCCCCCTGATAGGTAATGGCGCCCCACACATCGTGAAGGATGAGGCTGTCGCCGGGCTGCAGTTTCATAAGCTCGGCGGTGACGCCGTCGTGGTCCAGATAGCTTTTGATGGTGAACTCCAGCGTGGACTCTGAGTTGAGGCTGGTGAAAGTGAAAGGGCGGCGTTCGTTTTCCCAGCCGGGTTTGTTGATGCAGATTTCGGTAGCCTGCCCCGGCTCAAACTGGTAGCCTGCAGGCTTTTCAATCCGATAGCTCCGCACGTCATGCGTAATGGAGCGGATAGAAAGAATCTTCAAAATGTATTTTTCTTCCATGATTAGATTGGGATGATTGGATGCTGCAACTTAGGCCCTTTGCATGGCTGTGGCCGGCAGAGAAGTTCTATTAGAAGATTACCTGCTTTTATTTGAAAATGCTTATAGAAAGGAAGGGGGGCGGGAGACGGAAGCGACAAGCGCGAATGAAGCGTGAAAATTTTCTTTTCAGGCCGGCTTGGTTTGGAATAATTTTTGCCGACGCGGGTAGCCTTCCTATATTTGCGCCCCGCGCGTGCACCCATCAGATTTTATCGTATTTCGGAATTAAACAGAAATGAGCCTGTAAGGGAATAGCTATCGGCTTCCCCTCAGGCTTTCGTTGTTTGATGCAGGTTATGATAAGGCTGCTGGAAAAAACCTTCGAACGCTTTCAATCATGGCTATAAAGAAAGACCTGAAGCCCAAGGCTGGTTTCAACAAAATCACCATTTCTCTCGCCTCTCCGGACAATATCCTCGACCGTTCCTTCGGTGAGGTGTTGAAGCCGGAAACCATCAACTACCGGACTTATAAGCCCGAGCGTGATGGCCTTTTTTGCGAGAAGATTTTCGGCCCTGTAAAGGATTACGAATGCTATTGTGGAAAGTACAAGCGCATTCGCTATAAGGGCATCGTCTGCGACCGTTGCGGTGTGGAAGTAACTGAGAAGAAAGTACGTCGCGAACGGATGGGCCACATCAAGCTGGTGGTGCCCATCGTGCACATCTGGTATTTCAAGAGCCTGCCCAACAAGATTGGCTACCTGCTCGGCACCTCTTCCAAGAAGATGGAGAGCATCGTGTACTATGAGCGCTATGTGGTGGTGCAGGGCGGCGCCGCTGACGAAATGATTCGTCAAAAGCTGAACCTGAAAGACAAGGAAGAGACGCGCCTGCAGCTCATTTCTGAGGATGAATACCTCGAAATTCTGGATGCGCTTCCACGCGAAAATCAAATGCTGCCTGATGAAGACCCGAACAAGTTCATCGCCAAGATGGGTGCCGAGTCTTTGCAGATGTTGCTGCAGCGCATTGACCTGGACGAGCTTTCCTACAACCTGCGGAACGCCGCAGCCAACGAAACTTCACAACAGCGCAAGCAGGAAGCCCTGAAGCGCCTGTCTGTAGTAGAAGCCTTCCGTGATGCCAACAGCCGCGTAGAGAATAAGCTGGAGTGGATGATTATGCAGTATATCCCGGTGATTCCGCCGGAACTGCGTCCGCTGGTGCCGCTGGATGGTGGTCGCTTTGCGTCTTCTGACCTGAATGACCTCTATCGTCGCGTCATTATCCGCAACAACCGTCTGAAGCGTCTGATTGAAATCAAGGCTCCGGAAGTAATCCTGCGGAACGAAAAGCGCATGCTTCAGGAAGCAGTGGATTCCCTGTTCGACAACAGCCGCAAGTCCAATGCGGTGAAGGCTGAAGGTGGTCGCGCATTGAAGTCGCTGTCGGATGTGCTGAAGGGTAAGCAAGGTCGCTTCCGTCAGAACTTGTTGGGTAAGCGTGTGGACTACTCAGGTCGTTCGGTTATTGTGGTAGGCCCTGAAATGAAACTGCATGAGTGCGGCCTGCCAAAGGATATGGCTGCGGAGCTTTTCAAACCCTTCATCATTCGTAAGCTCATTGAGCGCGGCATTGTGAAGACTGTGAAGAGCGCGAAGAAAATTGTAGAGCGTAAGGAAAGCGTGATTTGGGACATTTTGGAAAATGTGCTGAAGGGCCATCCCGTGCTTCTCAACCGTGCCCCGACGCTGCACCGCCTTTCCATCCAGGCCTTCCAGCCCCGCATGATTGAGGGTAAGGCTATCCAGCTTCACCCGCTGGTCTGCTCGGCCTTCAACGCCGACTTCGATGGTGACCAGATGGCTGTGCACGTGCCACTTTCCAATGCTGCGATTCTGGAAGCACAACTGCTGATGCTGGCTTCGCACAACATCCTGAATCCTCAGAACGGAACGCCTATTACGCTTCCTTCTCAGGACATGGTGCTTGGCCTTTACTATATCTCAAAGGGCAAGAAGAGCACGGAAGAATTTAAGATTCGGGGTGAAGGCATGAGCTTCTATTCTCCCGAAGAAGTCATCATTGCGCACAATGAAAAGCGTGCAGATCTGCATGCCTGGATTAAGGTGCGTGTGGACGTTCGCAATAAGGAAGGAGAGCTAGAAAAGAAGTTGGTCGAGACAACGGTAGGTCGTGTCATTTTCAACCAATTTGTGCCGAAGAAGAATGGCTATGTGAATGCGCTCCTGACAAAAAAGAGCCTGCGCGAAATCATCGGCGACATTCTTAAGCACACAACAATTCCCGAAACCGTTCAATTCCTGGACGACATCAAGACCCTCGGATTCCGTACGGCATTCAGAGGTGGTTTGTCGTTCTCGATTAATGACCTTACGATTCCGGAAGTGAAGCAAGAGCTGGTAGCTGCCGCACAATCGGAAGTAGACGAAGTGATGGAGAACTACAACATGGGTCTCATCACCAACAACGAACGATACAACCAGATCATTGACATCTGGAGCCGAGTAGATACCCGCGTGACGGAGACCCTTATCCGCGAAATGGCGAGTGATAAGCAAGGCTTCAATTCGGTGTACATGATGCTGGATAGCGGTGCCCGGGGCTCAAAGCAGCAGGTAAAACAGCTTGCCGGTTTGAGAGGCCTGATGGCTAAGCCACGTCGTTCCGGATCCACCGGTTCTGAAATCATCGAAAACCCGATTCTTTCCAACTT
>JAMIQN010000041.1:0-8369 GCA_035914595.1 Chitinophagaceae bacterium
CTCCACGCCTCATAAAAAAAGCCGCCCCAGGAATGAGGCAGCCCTATCAAATTTTAACCACAAGAACCAACTAATCCGGCTTCTTTCCGTCCAGGAAGGTGTTGATCGTCTGGATCGTAGCCTGCCTGCCATTTCCCTCAGGAGCGCCGATGCTCATGCCACCGAGGAATGACTTGTCCTGCGAGCCATTGCCCTCCGGCAACGCCACATTCCGGCGAACGAACGCGGGCACATTCTCGATATCATCCGCGCCTTCATTCTTCATGTTGAACGAAAGACGGCGCAGGCGTTCTGCACGCTCTTCCAAGGCCCGCTTCTGTTCTTCAAAGCTTCGGCGCTCTGCCATCTCCTCCTGGCTGAGTGTGTGCCCACCGATAGTGAGGGGCGTTTCTGCAGGCACATCCTCGCGGATGGTGAGCTTCATTTCTGTCACCGGCTCTTCGGCCTGCGGCGGCGTCGGTGTCGTCCCTGCCAGGCTTTGCTCCAATCTTGATTCGAGGCTGAGCGGAAAGCGTCGTGGCTGCTCCGACGCTGGCAGAGGCTTGCTCATGGGCGACTCGTCGGTGGTGCGCACTGTGAGCCGCGGAGCCAAAGGATCGCTGACTTCACCAATGCTTGCACGACGTTCCTCATTCGCCTTTGATTGCAGATCGGTCGTGGCGGCATCTGCGGCAGGCGTGTCTCCGAGACGTACGAAGATCTTGCGTTCACTCTCCTTAGGCCGCTCCGGCAGGTCCTGAATTTCCTTGTAGTTAAATCCGGTAGCGATAACCGTTACGCTGATCTTTTCACCCAGTGATTCATCGTGACCAAGGCCAAGGATGATGTCGCAATTCTCGCCGGCCTGCTGTTGCAAATACGACTGAATAGATTCCAGCTCGTCGAGCGTATGTTCAAATTCTCCGGGCGCCGAAGTGATGTTGAGAAGTATCCAGCGGGCACCTCGGATATCATTATCGTTGAGCAGTGGCGATGCGATAGCTTCTTCAACGGCGCGCAATGCACGTTGTTCGCCATCGGCCTGGGCTGCACCAAGGATCGCGACCCCGCCATTTTTCATCACGGTGGTAACGTCGGCAAAGTCGAGGTTCATCTTGTTACTCGTGGTGATTACATCCGTGATGCACTTGGCAGCCGTAGCCAGCACATTGTCGGCTTTAGCAAAAGCAGCCGTGAATGCGAGGTTGCCATATTGCTGACGCAGCTTGTCGTTAGAGATGATGAGGATGGTGTCCACATACTCGCGAAGTCTGTTGATGCCTTCCTGAGCCTGCTTCATGCGCTTATTGCCTTCATAAGCGAAAGGCAGCGTCACGATACCGACGGTGAGGATGCCCAACTCACGACAAACCTTGGCTACCACCGGAGCGCCACCGGTGCCGGTGCCACCGCCCATGCCCGCCGTGATGAAGGCCATCTTAGTATTCACCTTAAGTGCTTTTGAAATGTCCTCCATGCTCTCTTCGCCGGCCTGCTTTCCGATTTCGGGATTAGCACCTGCGCCAAGGCCCTGCGTGAGGTGTGGCCCGAGTTGAATCTTGTTGGGAACCGGGCTGCCTGCCAATGCCTGCGAATCCGTGTTGCACACGACGAAGTCCACGTCCTGGCAGTTCAGATTATACATGTAGTTGACTGCGTTGGAGCCGCCGCCGCCTACGCCAATCACCTTAATAATGGACGACTGGTTCTTGGGAATCTCGAAGTGAATCATGGCTGAGTTGTGTTTTATGGGTGGGTTGTTGATTGCTTAAAGAGTGTTGTGAGTGGGTAGCGTTTTATTTCATTTCATCATCCTCTACTTCTTCAAAGAGGCTCATGAATTTGTTCTTCAATCCGTCGAAAAGCTTGCCCATGACGGCTTTCCGCTTTCGGCTGCGGTCGTTGGCCTCCAGCATTAGGTCCGGCTCTTCCTGCACCACGCTCTCTTCGATCTCTGCAGTTGCAGTAAGCGTTCCAGCGTTGGCATTGACAACATCCGTAGTCATCTCATTGCCCATCTTTCCGGCAAATCGCAGGTTGCCCATTTCGAAGTCGTGATAGCCGCGCAGGATAAGACCAATACAGGTTGCATACATCGGATTGCTGAGTTGCTCGGCATGGCGGCCTGTCAGGTGTTCATTGGGGAAACCGATTCGTGCACTCAGGCCCGTGACGTACTCGGCCAGGTGTGTGATGTTCTTCAACTGCGCACCACCACCTGTCAGGATGATGCCGCCGTAGAGCTGCTTTTCCAGGCCGATTTGCTTTAGGTGAAAGACTACATAGTCTAAGATTTCAGTCATGCGCGCCTGAATCACGTTGGCGAGGTTGTGGCTCGAAATTTCCTTTTGCGGCAGGCCGCGCAGCCCAGGAATGGTAATGAAGGTGTTCAGGTTGGCTTCGCTGGCCAAAGCATTCCCAAACTGTGTTTTCATCTGCTCTGCCTGTGCTTTCAGCACTCCCAGTCCCACGCGGATGTCATTGGTGATATTGGTTCCGGCAATAGGTATGACGGCTGTGTGTTTCAACATGCCGTCGTAGAAGACCGCCATATCTGTGGTGCCGCCACCAATATCCACGATGGCCACACCTGCTTCAAGGTCTTCTTCATTCATCACTGCTGCTGCCGAGGCAAGAGGCTGCAGTACGAGGTCGCGGGTGATGAGGCCCGCACTTTCCACACAGCGTTTGATGTTGCCGATGGCGCCTTTCTCGCCGGTGATGATGTGAAAATTGGCACCCAGTTTTACGCCACTCATGCCCATCGGATCCAGCACGGAGGCGCTGTTGTCCACAGAGAATTCCTGCGGAATGATTTCGATGATACGGTCGCCGGCGGGTACGTAGGTCTGCCGTTGATCTGCAATCAGCAGGTCAATATCCTCGCGGGTAATGATGTCTTCAGGGCGTGGCCGAACGCGGTCTCCACGGGTTTGAATGCTCTTAATGTGGCGGCCGGCGATGCCGACATACACCTCGCTAATTTCCAGTGCAGGGTTGCTGTCGAGGCATTGCGTCATGGCTTCGCGAATGCTGCGAATACATTGCTCTATGTTCATCACAACGCCGTGGTCCACACCCTGGCTATCAGCTTTGCCAAAGGCCAACACCTCCAGCTTACCGTACATGTTTTTTCTGCCGGCAATAGCTACAACTTTCGTCGTGCCGATGTCCAGTCCGACTACGATCGGGTTCGGATTTTCCGGCTGAATGTTCTCCGGCTGATCCTGATTTTGGAGCTTGAGCTTATCTGTTTGTGGCTGCATGTTGGGCTGTGGTTTTCTGTTTTACTGGAGTATTTCTTGTGGAAGATTGTTTCGTACGAGTGGGGGAACCTGCAACGTCAAGCGAATCGAAATGTGCTGCACCATCGCCGCCCGGCAGGTCGTTTTTCGGTGCGTTTTCCATGATTGCCTGAAGCCAGTTGATATTGCTGAGTGCGTGGTCCACGGGCACGTGCCAGGCCAGCTTGGGGGAGGCTACAACCTGCCCTTTGAAACGCAGGTCCAGTGTGGTGTATCGGTTCCAGCCCACCTTCTTCTGCACCTGCCGGTAAAAAGCAAGGAGCGCGCTCAGTTTCTCCTGAATGCGTGACGTATCACCAAGAATGATGCGCTGCTTTCCCAGCACCGGCACCAGCTCAAAATCCCCATCGGCACGCATGTCTATCTGCGAAACCTGGAAGCGCCAGAAGCTGTCACGACCGATGGCTTTCACCAGCCCTTCAATCTCGCCGCGTAGCGCATGTGTAGCACTGTCGGAGCCAAGCCTCGGCACACCTGTTACCACCGGGGCGTAGTGGGTGTAGTGTGCGGAAATGGGCATCGGGCTCAGCGCCGCATCTATGTAGTAACTGTTTCCATCTACTTCAAAAATTCTGGCTACCGGTACGCGTTGACGCACCTGCACGTGTAGCACGCGTTGCGCATCTACATACACCTGCGCGGACTGCACCCATGGATTGGAAGTAAGAATGGATTCCATCGCATGTGCATCCAGGCCGGCCAGTACCAGCTTCCTCGGGTCAATGTGGCGACGGCTGAAAAGCATTTCACGAACCAATTGTTCATCCAAAAAGTGAACACCTGCCGGGTGCTCCACGACCAACTTTACTCCGCTGATATGACGAACTGCCTGGCGGTCGCCTGCACTCAGCAAGGCCACAATACAGCCACTCAACGCGACGAGCGTGAGGAGCGTCTGAAGCATCTTGCGTATGGAAAATCGGCGGCGTGCCATGGTGTGTTGGGTTCGCGTAGTTTCTATGAAATGGTTTGAAGACGTTGTTTGATGGGTTCTACAAGTCGGTCTATGTCGCCGGCACCGGCTGTGATAAGCAAATCGGGTTGCGCGGCCGAAACCCAATCCAGCAGGGCTTCTTTACTCAGTATGGTGTGTGCAGGGTTCTGCATTTTCTCGGTGATGGTTGCGGCGCTGACACCTTCGATGGGTAGTTCACGAGCCGGGTAGATGTCGAGTAGGATTACCTCATCGGCCATATCCAGACTGTGGGCAAAGCCGGCTGCGAGATCGCGGGTGCGCGAGAACAGATGTGGCTGAAAAACCACCACACAGCGGCGTTGCGGGAAGAGGCGACGGGCGCTGCCAATAAGCGCGGCTAACTCTGCAGGATGATGAGCATAGTCGTCAATGAACACATGCTCGCGGTTGTGCAACACATACTCAAAACGGCGCTTCACTCCTTTGAAGACAGCAAAGGCAGCTTTCACATCATTTGCTGAAAGCCCGAGTTCCATCGTTACCGCAGCGGCCACAACAGCGTTCTCTACATTATGCATGCCACCCAGCGGAAGATGTACTTCGCTCACAAAGCCACCGGGATTCACGATGTCGAACACATAGCCGCCGTCCTGCTGTTGAATATTGCGGGCATACACGTCTGCAGCATTGTTCTGAAGACTATAACTGACCTTTTTCGCAGCTACCAGCTCAGCACCTCGTTTGAGGCCTTGCTTCACAAACAGCTTTCCGTCCGGCTTGATTTTTTGCGTGTATTGAATGAAGGCCTCCTCCATTGCTTCGGCAGTGCCATAGATGTCCAGGTGGTCGGGATCCATAGCCGTGAGCACCGCAATGTCCGGATGGAGCTTTAAGAAAGACCGATCGTATTCGTCGGCTTCCACCACAACCGTTGCATCGTTTTCCGACCAGAAATTGACTCCATAGTTGGCAGCAATGCCTCCCAGAAAAGCAGTTCCGCCAAAGCCGGCATGACGCAGCAGATGTGCGATCATCGTCGAGACGGTTGTCTTGCCATGCGTGCCTGCAACAGTCACTGCAAAGTGGCCTTCGGTAATCCACTCCAACACATCGCTGCGCTTCACCACCTGATAGCCATGACTGCGATACCAATTCAGTTCCGCATGATCAGCGGGAATAGCAGGCGTGTACACCACCAGAGCTGCATCTGTCCAGAGCAGTGAGGTGTCATCGGTGTAATGAATGACGGCGCCTTCAGACTGAAGCTGGCGTGTCAATTCACTCTCCGTACGATCATAGCCGCCAACCTCCGTACCGCGTTGCAGGAAATAACGAGCGATGGCGCTCATTCCTATGCCGCCAATGCCGATGAAGTACACTTTTCTGAGTGCGCTAAAGCTCTCCATGCGTAATGTATTTGGCGGTGTGAGGACGACTTTCAAGGGCAGTAGCAATCACCTCCTCTGCGATGTTGTGGTCTGCATCAAGGATGGCGCGCTGCTGTATGGCAGCACTCATGATGGCCTGCGCGGCTTGATCATGAATCAATGATTTCAGTTTGGGGATCAGTTCAGCAGCGGCATCTACATCGCGCACCAGCTCTGCAGCATTATGGCGTACCAGCGCCATGGCATTGCTGGTTTGATGGTCTTCTGCAGCGTGCGGGTAAGGCACGAAAATGACGGGTTTGCCAACGATGCACAGCTCAGCAATAGCAAGGGCGCCTGCGCGCGAAATGATCAGGTCGGCGGCCGCATAGGCAGCTTCCATTTTTTGAATAAAATCCTGAACGATGACGCGGTCACCAAAGGGAGCAGCCTGCTGCACGGCTGTCTCGAAATAGGGCTTGCCGGTCTGCCACAGCAGCGACACACCTTCTTCCAGCAGACTTGTCAATCCCGCGCCCACGGCCTGATTGATGGATTGTGCACCCAGACTTCCACCTACCACCAACACCACTTTCCCTTCACCCTTTATCTCAAAAAATGCACGGCCTTCTTCCCTGCTCATTTTGGATGAAGAAATGGCCTTGCGCACGGGATTGCCGAGCATCCGAATTTTTTCCTTCGGGAAGAAACGCTCCATATCCTCGTAAGCAACACAAACAATTGCGGCGCGCTTTGCAAGGATCATATTGCTCTTGCCGGCAAAAGAATTTTGCTCCTGAATCAGGGTCGCAATTCGGCGGCGCTGCGCCATGCGCAAGGCAGGAAAAGAAGCATACCCACCTACCCCCACCACGATATCCGGCTTCATTTTTTTCAGGATGCGGCGCGCCTTCAGGAAGCTGGCAATGATCTTGAATGGAAGGCTCAGGTTCTTCCAAAGGTTGCTGCGGTTGAAACCGGAAATTGGCAAACCCACGATCTCAAAACCGGCCTTCGGTACCTTCTCCATTTCCATCTTGCCGATAGCACCAACAAATAGAATCTCCGCACCCGGCGAAATCTGCCGGACAGCCTGAGCTATGGCAATGGCAGGGAAAATATGTCCGCCGGTACCACCACCTGCTATGACGATGCGAAGAGCCATTCTGTTGTTCGTTGGGTGCTTTGGGTTATGGAGATTGTCGTGTTATGCGAGGGCTGTTTCCGTTTGTCGGCGGCGGCTCGTGGGGCTTGCAGCCTTGTCATTCGGCTTGGCTTCCGGAGTTAATTCATTCACTCCGTTTCCATCATTCAGGGTAGGAGATTCTGATTCTTCAAGTCGCTTTTTTGGAGTCTTCCCTTTGGTTGCATTCTTGCCTTCCATTTCATCCACATAGCGGCTCACAGAGAGGATAATTCCGATGGCGATGGACGTAAACCAGATCGAAGAGCCGCCCATGCTCACCATGGGCAAGGTCAGTCCGGTAACTGGCACGAGATGCACATTCACGGCCATATTGAGCATGGCCTGAAAGACGAGCGTCACGCTCAAACCCACGGCCAAAAAGGCTCCGAAGGCATACGGGCAGCGCCGGAAGATGAGGATGCAGCGCCACAGGAAAATGAGATACAAACTGACGAGGATGATGCCACCCAGCAGGCCATACTCTTCAATGAGCGATGAAAAGATGAAATCGGAATAGGCTTCCGGCAGGTAGTCGCGCTGCAGGCTGTGGCCGGGACCGCGCCCAAAAAAGCCACCGTTGGCAATGGCAATCTTGGCCTGTTGCACCTGAAAAACTTCCGTCTTTCTGCCACCATCCTTGCTCGAACCGAGGAAGTCTTCGACGCGCTGTTCCCATGTTTCCGCGCGCCCGAATCCGGTAAGCTTGCTCACCGTAAAAAGCAACACCATCGCGAAGATTCCGGCGACAGCCAGCATCGCAATATGCCGGATCCGAACCCTGCCTATGAAGAACAAAATGCAACAGGTGGCACCCAGCATCAGCGCGGTGGAAAGGTTGGCAGGCGCAATGAACATGCACGTCAATGCCACCGGTGCGAGGATGGGAAGAAAGCCTTTCTTCAGATCCTTGATTTGGTTTTGACGCGTAGAAAGCAGGCGTGCCAGAAGCAGGAACAGTGCCAGTTTCGCTAAGTCAGAAGCCTGGAAGGTGAGATTCAGCACCGGCACCCGAATCCAGCGGGAACCATTGTTAATCTCTGCACCAAAGAACAAGGTGTAGAGCAGCAAAGGCAGGGAGACGATGTACAGCAGCTTCGACAGCCGGGCGAACTTGGTATAATTCACGCGGTGCACGACGAAGATGATGAACAGACCCACCGCTAATACAGAAAGCTGCTTGACGAAGTAGTAGCTTGAATTGCGGTCCAGCTTGTAGGCAAGTGAACTGGTAAAACTGAACACACCCACCACCGAAATGCAGGCAAACACCATCACGACGGCCCAGATGATGCGGTCTCCTTTCAGGCTTTGCAGCACACGTCCACCGGTCAGTCCGATGTTTTTATCTGCATCTGTTGTCATCGTCGTGAGGTTTGGGTTCAGAGATTTTTTACGGCCTCTTTGAATTGGCGGCCCCTGTCTTCATAATTCTTGAACAAGTCGAAGGAGGCGCAACCCGGCGAGAGCAATACACTGTCGCCTGATTCGGCAAGCTGATATGCAGCAGCCACCGCGGCTTCCGCACTATTTGTGTCGGGAATGCTGCCCACAACACCATCGAAAGCCTGATGAATGCGCTTATTGTCGACACCAAGGCAGACGATAGCTTTCACTTT
>JAMIQN010000042.1:0-23602 GCA_035914595.1 Chitinophagaceae bacterium
TATTGTGGGCATGTATGTGGTGCAGGCTTTTGCTGCGGAAGAACGGGAGCGGAATGCCTTCCGTGAGATCAATAAAGAGCACCGGAATGCCAATATCCGCGCCATTTTCGCCTATTCGGTTTTCTTCCCTATTGTGGAAATTATCCTCGCACTCAGCACGGGCCTGCTGGTGTGGTGGGGCGCCCGCCAGATGATTCAGTACGAGGTGACGCCCGGCGTCATCGTCTCCTTCCTGCTTTACCTCAACCTGCTGTTCCGCCCGCTGCGGATGCTTGCCGATAAGTTCAATGTGCTACAGATGGGGCTGGTGGCCGGCGACCGAATCTTCACCGTGCTGGACAGCGAAGAGCACCTCAGCAACAATGGCACTTATGCACCGCTGCACCTGCGGGGCGAGGTTCAGTTTGAGGATTTACATTTCTCCTACAAGCCCGGTGTGCCTGTGTTGCGGGGCGTTTCTTTTCATATTCCTGCCGGCAAAACGATGGCGATTGTGGGGCATACGGGCGCGGGCAAAACGAGCATTATTTCCATCTTAAACCGGATGTATGAAACCGAGAGTGGGCGCATCCTCATTGACGGGCGCGAGCTGCGTGAATACGACATCCAGGCGCTGCGCCGGCATATCGGCATCGTGCTGCAGGACGTGTTCCTCTTCTCCGGGACGGTGTATGAAAACATCACGCTGCGCGATGAAAGCATACCGCTGGAGCGGGTGGAAGAAGTGTGCCGGGCGCTTGGCCTTCATGAGTTTATCCAGCGGCTGCCGGGCGGCTATCACTATAATGTGATGGAGCGCGGAGGCACTCTTTCACAGGGTCAGCGGCAGATCATCTCCTTTGCGCGTGCCCTCCTTTACAATCCGGCTATTCTGGTGTTGGACGAGGCTACTTCATCGGTAGATAGTGAAAGCGAACAACTTATCCAGCGCGCAATTGACACTCTCATCAAAGGCCGCACTTCAATAGTGATTGCGCACCGCCTGTCCACGATACGGAAGGCAGATGAAATTCTGGTGCTGGACAAAGGGCTGGTGATTGAGCGGGGCACCCACAGCGAACTGCTGGAAGCCGGTGGGGCTTATCAGAAACTTTATACGGCGGTGGTGAAGGAGATGGAGGAGGTGTGAGGGGTAAAAAGATTGATTAATTACCAGCGATGGCCGACAAATACATAGCCTATTTGGACATCTTGGGATTCCGGTCGCTTGTGGAATCCAATAAACTGTCCGATGTTAAAAATGCCTACAATACGTTCTTGCAGAAAGGGTTTGACTTGGGAATTAAAAAGTTCAATGACGTTATCGAGGTTACTAAAATGGTACCGCTTAAGTCTGTTGCCATTTCCGACAGTAT
The DNA here is from genome assembly GCA_035914595.1 of Chitinophagaceae bacterium. Lineage (GTDB taxonomy): Bacteria > Bacteroidota > Bacteroidia > Chitinophagales > Chitinophagaceae > UBA1952. The sequence continues at coordinate 1,356 of JAMIQN010000042.1, forward strand.
CATTGTATGGACCGAGAATCCGACGCGACTCAGCTTCATTTCGATAATGGCAGCGATTGACGGACTCTTGACGATGGGGTTTTATTATGGCCTCTGTCTCAGAGGCAGTCTTGTTGCTGGCGAGCTTGAAACATTCAATCCACCTGAAAATCTCAAGCATTATAAGATGGCAATTCAGCCCATTATCTTGGGGAAGGGCCTCATTTCTGCGATCGAATTAGAGAAGAAACAATTGTGGAGTGGATGTATTGTATCGAAGGACGTCATAAGTCTAGCCCGTTTTCAAACTAGTGCCATTGTTTCAGATTTTTTGTTGGACGCCATCATAAAAGAAGTCACTGTGCCTTACAATGTCCCCATGAAGGAAAAAGAGGAGAGGCTATGTAAAGAATATCATTGCATTACTTGGTTGGCTGCAAGAATTAATATTGATCCCGATCAGAAAAGAGAATTCATTACTAGGAAGGTTCGTGAAGCATTCGGAAAGTATGGGAAGGCAATTGATCGACCAGATGTCCAAGAAAAGATTGACAATACAGTTGCCTTTATTGAATTCCTGTCAAATAGGTAAGAGAACCTCTCATTGGCACCCACATCACCAATTGAAATAGCTGCACTACAGCCCTCACCTTTCACCATATCTCTATCATTACCAATCATTTCTCAAAGGCAAGCAGACTCCGGTAATGGATGTAATGAACGCTCAGATTCAGCGTGTAACTCTATTCCATTCAGTACAATGAATTCATTGAGCGTAATCCGGCCATTATGGGTGGGAAGCCCATTATCAAAGGCACGCGCATCACAGTGGAATTGATTTTGCGCAAAATAGCCGGCGGGTATTCTGTAGAACAATTACTTGAGAGCTACCCCACCTAACCCGCACACAAATCACGGCGTGCTTAGCCTATACTTCCGACCTCATCAGTAGTGAAGTAGTGCTTGCCGTATGATTATCGCGGATGAGGACATCGAACGGTATTGGATTGACGCAAAGCTTGGGGAATCGCTGTCCTTACACCAAATAGGAAGGCATCTTGCTAGGTAAAGACAGCACATCTCACCCCAGTCCCGCCACTACCGCATCAATAGCTTCGTAGTTAGGCTCCTCGCCGGCATTTTCCAGCACTTCGGCGTAGGCAATCTTCCCTTCTTTATCAATCACAAAAGCAGAGCGCTTGGCGACGCCGCGCATACCCATCAGCCAGTTTTCGTAGATCGTCTCGTAGGCGGTTGCAGCTTCCTTGTTGAAGTCGGAGAGGAGTGGGAAGTTGATCTGTTGTTGCTCCTTAAAAATCTTGAGCGAAAAGGGCATATCCACCGAGATGCCATAGACCTGCGTGTTCATGTCGTTGAAGCGGGCCAGCTTATCGCGCACAGTGCACATTTCGCGCGTGCAGACAGAAGTGAAGGCTGCCGGAAAAAAGAGCAGCACCACATTCTTCCCCTTCTGAGCGGATAGGGCGACGGGATTTTTGTCGGTGTCGTGGAGCTGGAAGTCGGGGGCCTGCTGGCCGATTTGAAGAGGCATGAGCGGTAAAAGGTTACGTTGGTTTCAGCCCGCAATCTAAGACCTCTCCGGCAGCAGCTACTTCATAATCCAATAGGTCAGGCCCACGCCCACGCCGGCAGCAATCGTGGGTTTGATCCAGCGGTTCCAGGCACTGGGGCGCTGCTTGTAAGTAACCGTTCCCAGGCCGGTAGTGCGCACCATGGGGTTCGTATTCATCGCCTGCACAAAGTCTTCGCGGCCCAGGTTGAGGAAGCCTTTCTTACGCACGCCATGCCGCAGCCAGATGTTGTTGTTCACCCACACACTGTCCAACACAACTCCCTCTTTAAGCACACGCCCAAAGACGCCTGCCGAGGTGTCCACTTTGGTAAAAGTTTGGGGAACGGCGATGCTGTCGGAAAGGCCTTCGGCAATGAGCGGCACTTTGTGCGTGGTGTCGTAGCGCAGGAAAACTGAGTCGTAGCGCACCTGCTGCTTGATGAGGGTGAGGTAGCGCACTTCCTTCACCAGTCGTTCCTGGTCGCTCTTCAAATTGAAAACCGCCTGGCTCATGTCGCGGAGCATGCCTTCGCTCTTGGCTGTCAGCGCCACGTTGTCGGTGACGAGCTTGCCATTGGCATTTTCAAAAGTCTTAGCCTTATTGCTTACACTATCCAGGGCATGTAGCAGGGCCGCCACGTCTTTCTCGTCATAGGCCGTAGCCTTCTTATTCCAGCGATGATAGATATACAACCCCAGCAATGCGAGCAGGAGCAGTACGACCACCCAGATCAGCAGTTTGAACCTTGACTGCAGCCGCTCATATTGGTCTTGGATGACACCGGACATAACTCAGGGGTTTATGGGGTGGACAAATAATTTTTTAAACCCTTAGGATTCTCATGAAAAGTAATCACAGCAGGCCGATTCACCGCTGCTTTTTACCATGAGTGTGAAATGCCTTCCCCCTTCAATTTGAACTTACCGCCTATTATGAAAGAAGCTCCCTGAAGCGGGGGCAAGCAATCCGTTCTTTCAGAATGCGGGACAACGGAAATGCGGTGGATGAGCAGGCGCTTCCCTGCCAGCCGCCCGGCACCCTGCTGAAAAATTGGCGGCAGCAAAGCCGGCCCGGGTCATGCCTCGTCAGGCGGCGCTGAAAAATTGTCCGCTTCCGGGCGCTGGCATAATTGTCGCACAGGGCCAGCCGGAAATCAATTTTCTAACAATAATCAACACCCTTTAACATGGCAAAAATCACCCCGCTGCACGACCGCGTAATCGTGAAGCCTGCTGCCGCCGAAGAAACGACCAAAGGCGGTATCATCATCCCGGACACTGCGAAGGAAAAACCCCAGCGTGGCACCGTCATCGCTGCCGGCCCCGGCAAGAAAGATGAGCCTACTTCCGTCAAGGAAGGCGACACTGTTCTGTATGGCAAGTATGCCGGTACCGAAGTGAGCCTTGACGGTGAAGACTTCCTCATCATGCGCGAATCGGACATCCTGGCCATCGTCTAATTCGACAAGGCCCCGGCCTTTCTCTAAAATTCCTTTTTCAATCAAACAATTCTCAGAAGAAATATCATGGCAAAACAACTGCACTTCAACACCGAAGCTCGTACCAAGATGCTGCGCGGTGTGGACGCCCTCGCTGACGCGGTGAAGGTGACCCTCGGCCCCAAAGGCCGCAATGTGGTCATCGAAAAGAAATTTGGCGCACCTGCCGTTACCAAGGATGGCGTGACCGTTGCTAAAGAAGTAGAACTCGAAGACGCTATCGAAAACATGGGCGCCCAGATGGTGAAGGAAGTAGCTTCCAAAACCGCTGACGTAGCCGGCGACGGCACCACCACCGCCACCGTGCTGGCTCAGTCCATCATCCGCGAAGGCCTGAAAAACGTAGCTGCAGGTGCCAACCCCATGGACCTGAAGCGCGGCATTGACAAGGCTGTAGCTCAGGTAGTTGCCAACCTCCGCAGCCAGTCGCAGACTGTAGGTTCCGACAACAGCAAGATCGAGCAGGTGGCTTCCATCTCTGCCAACAACGACTCTGCCATCGGCAAGCTGATCGCTGAAGCCATGAGCAAGGTGGGTAACGAAGGCGTCATCACCGTTGAAGAAGCCAAGGGCACCGACACCACCGTGGAAGTGGTAGAAGGTATGCAGTTCGACCGCGGCTACCTCTCTCCCTACTTCGTAACGAATACGGAGAAGATGCAGGCGGAGCTGGATAACCCTTACATCCTCATCTACGACAAGAAAATTTCTACCCTCAAGGACATCCTGCCCCTGCTGGAAAGCTCTGTACAAAGTGGCCGCCCGCTGCTGATCATCGCCGAAGATGTGGATGGTGAAGCACTGGCTACCCTCGTTGTAAACAAGCTGCGTGGCTCGCTGAAGATCGCTGCTGTCAAGGCTCCCGGCTTTGGCGACCGCCGCAAGGAAATGCTGCAGGACATCGCTACGCTCACCGGCGGCATCGTCATCTCCGAAGAGCAAGGCTACAAGCTGGAAAACGCAACCATCCAATATCTCGGCCAGGCCGAAAGCATCACCATCGACAAGGACAACACCACCATCGTAGGTGGCAAGGGTGAAAAGGATGGTATCAGCGCCCGCGTCAACCAAATCAAGGCTCAAATCGAAACCACCACTTCCGACTACGACCGCGAAAAGCTCCAGGAGCGCCTGGCCAAGCTCAGCGGTGGTGTGGCTGTCCTCTATGTAGGCGCCGCTACCGAGGTGGAAATGAAAGAAAAGAAAGACCGCGTGGACGACGCCCTGCACGCTACCCGCGCTGCGGTGGAAGAAGGTATCGTAGCCGGCGGTGGTGTAGCCTACATCCGCGCCATCGAAGGCCTCAACGACCTGAAGACCGACGGTGCCGATGAAGCTACCGGCGTCAAGATCGTTCGCCGCGCCCTCGAAGCGCCCCTGCGCACCATCGTTGAAAATGCAGGCCTCGAAGGCTCTGTAGTCATCAACAAAGTGCGCGAAGGCAAGGCCGACTTCGGCTTCAACGCCCGCACAGAGAGCTACGAAAACCTCATCGGCGCCGGCGTCATTGACCCGACCAAGGTGAGCCGCGTTGCCCTCGAGCATGCAGCCTCCATCGCCAGCATGATCCTCACTACCGAGGCTGTTGTTGCCGACAAGCCCGCCAAGGAAGCGCCCCACAGCCACGCTCCCGCAGGCATGCCCGGCGGCATGGGCATGGACTACTAATCCCGCTCCCAAAACCAATCAAAAACCCGCAGGCCTTGCTTGCGGGTTTTTCTTTTTTAAGTCAGCAGCAGCACCCTGATGAAACATCCGTTGCGACGCTCCGTTCATCCGGATTTCGCTATTCGGCTTTGCTTGTGGGGGGTGGGGAGGCTATTGTGGCTTAGCGACTTAGGTACGCGCTTGTTTGTGCCCCCGAAGTCGGGCCCAGCCGTATGCGCTTCCCATTTACAGTAGCGCTGTCCGGCGGCCAAAACGGAGTGCCCTTCATGTTACACTCGCCATACTGGGCAGTGTAGTAATAGATGCTGTCGCCATCATAGCGTACATCACTGATTTGGAAGCGATCCGACGTGGCCGGCAACATCAACTCCAGCTCATCCGCGTCCGGCAGGTTGATGAATCCGGCCATACCATAGTAGGCTGTATCGTGTTTCATCTGGATGTTTGAGAACGCCATCGTATCGCGCCGGATAAGCTGGGTGAACTGAGAACCCTGCCGGTAATAGTTCAAGAGAATGGTGTTCAATTCACTCGGCTGAAAGCCAATAAAATGGACCGTTCCGGGAATGCGGGTGTATCGCTTTGAGCAGAATACGTCCTTCTTCCTGCATGCTGCCAATCCCAAAAACAGTAAGAGGCCGAATGCAGCCATCCATTTCATGTGATTCAAATTGCTCTTTTTCAGTACTAAACTACTAATGCTGTGCAGCATCCATACGCGTCAAAGCACAGCAGGACCAGCAGGACGACGAAGGCGAAAAAACCTCAGTCCACGAGGCGGAGGCGGTTGATGCTCCAGGCCTGTGGCGGCGTGGCAAAAAGCGCTTTGGTCAGACCCCAGGTTTCTTTAAAAAATGGAGAAAAGCGGTAATGATCGAGATGGGCCTCAGACTGCCAGTGGCTATAGGTGAAGATGACATTGGGCTGCTTCGTGTCCTGCCACAGTTCCAGGTGGGCACAGCCTTCAAAATGCCGGATGCGCTCCTTGCGTTCATCAAAGAGCCGCAGAAAGTCAGCAACCGCCTCTTCCCGAAAGGTCATCTGCACGATGCGTACAATCACGAGAATTGGATTTTGATGGTGGTCGGCACGATCTGCTTTTCTGTGTAGCGCCGTAAGCCGAGCAGGGAGGCAGCCTTGCCTTTATTGATGCACACTTCAAAATAGCCGGCCTCATTGAAGCGGCACAGCTTTTCACCCTCACCCACCTGATGGTAGCCGGTGCAAAGCTGGCTGACAAACTCGCGGGGCGAGAAATCTATCCGGAAGCTGCGCCCGGCAGCAAAGGCCTCAAATTCCTCACGTGTCAGGTTGGTGACGACGTTGTCGTACTGATCAATGTGGAGCACCTGGCATTCCAGCGCATTAGTGAGCACAACAGGCTTGACGCGCCGCGCTACGGTGGTCAGCGTAGCCTTCCTGAATGGCAGCTTTCCGGACGCCGCCTCTTTAATCTTGGCCAGCGCTACGCCGACCTCGTGCATCCATTCCGCGAAAGCAGCAACATTTTCAAAATCGTGGCATTCCCACAGCGGGCCGGGCTCTTCACCAAAGGCCAGGGTCAACACGCCATTGTCCGGCACCAGCAGATATTGCCCGCCCCGCACACAAAGCAGCAGCCGCGCGTGCGCCTGGTTGGTGGCATTTGTGAGCACAACATGACAGGTGCCGGCAGGAAAGTGAGGGAAGGCCGAAGCCAGGAGATAGGCCGAATGCTGGAGGTCGAAGGATTGCACCTGGTGCGAGATATCCAGAAAGCCGGCCTCCGGAACGTGCTGGAGGATGATGCCTTTGGCGATGGCCACATAAGCATCCTGAGCACCTAAATCGGAGAGCAATGTTACCAATGGCATCGGGGCGACAAATGTAAGCAGGGCCCTGAAGCTGCCTCAGCAGGATGAAGTGAGGCAAACAATAGAGCAGCCTGTATTCCGTTTCTCTGTGGTGTGCTTCCGGTTGTTTCTTTCTAATGGAATGGCAGCCCCACGGATCGTCTTCCTTCTTCCTTCCACCCGCTTCGTTTTAACTTCGGCGCCCCTCTGATGAGAAGATTTTTTCGGGACCGGTGGCCCCTTCTGATCGCCGCTCTGCTGCTGGCTGCTTCTTTCGCCGGAACGACCTCCTGCAAAAAGGACCGACTTCTTCAAAGTGGCGGCAACATTCGCTTTTCAACCGACACGCTTCAGTTTGATACGGTCTTTACGGCCTTGGCTTCTTCCACCCAAAGCCTGAAAATTTTTAATCCCCAGAATGAGCGGATCGTCCTTTCCTCGGTGCGGCTCGCCGGCGGTGATCAGTCCTTTTTCCAACTCAATGTGGATGGAAAAAGCGGGCGGGCGCTGAACGATATTGAGATCGGCCCCAACGACAGCATCTATGTGTTTGCAACCGTGAAAGTGGACCCCAATCAGGCCGATAATCCTTTCATCATCGAGGATAAGCTGATTGCCACACTCAACGGAAATGACTTCTCGGTGCCGCTCATCGCCCACGGCCAGAATGCTCACTTCATTACCGACAGCGTGCTGGCCACGCAGACCTGGCTTACGGATAAACCTTACGTCATCTTCGGCTATGCCATTGTAGACTCCGCACAGACTTTGACGATTCCGGCAGGTTGTCGCGTGTATATGCATGCTAATGCACGGCTCTTTGTGGACGGTACGCTCATCGCCAGAGGCACGCGGCAGGACAGCATCATCTTTCAGGGCGACCGCCTCGACAGAAGCTATTACGGCTACCTCGGCTATCCCGGCGAATGGGGCGGCATTTATTTCACACAGCGCAGCAAGGGCAGCATTCTGGAGCACGTCATCTTAAGCAATGGAGGTAATGGCGCACAGGGTGCACCACCAGCACTCATCCAACTGGCGCCCGATTCTGTGCAGGATCCCAATGCGCCGCAACTGACCTTGAACAAGGTTATCCTGAGCAACTCGCTGGGCTATGGTTTGCTCTCTTTTGGCGGCACCGTGCGTGCTACGAACAGCCTCATCTATTCCTGCGGTGCCAATGCGCTGGCACTGGTGCAAGGCGGTAATTACCAGTTTGAATATTGCACGATTGCCACCTACGGCAATTCCAGAATCGCACATAACGATAACCCCTCGGCGATCATCCTGAATTATTACATGGTCAGCCAAACGCAGATGCTGGTGGGGCCTTTGAATGCGCGCCTTCGTAATTGTGTTTTTGCCGGCTCGCTGACGAATGAACTGATTGCGGACAGCACGGATTATGCCGCGGCACCCGCACAACTAAGCCTGGAATCCTGCGTGGTGAAAGGGGAATCGCAAAAGCTGCGCCCCTGGGTGAGCAATAGCGGGCTGCAGTTTATCAATACCTCCAGCCCGGGCTACGACTCGCTGTTCCGCGCGCCATATGAAGACGATTATCATCCTGCGAATGGCTCGCCGCTGATCGGTGCTGCTGCCAGCTCGTCTGTGACAGATGATCTGGATGACGAGGCCCGGAGCTCGCCGTCGGACGTGGGATGCTACCAGCATTGATGAAGCAAGGGAAGAAGGTTCCCGCAGACCTCCACAGACTCTCGCAGAACGGTTCTGCGGATTTGGCGAGGGTCTGCGGGAACCTTTATCGGCCTGCTTTCCTGACAAGGCTACTTTTGACCCAAACTCCCTGTAGCCATTTCCCATGAAGCCATCCGAGAATCAAGCTGTCTTCTTAGCCAGGAGTGCTGTCAAAGTCCAGGACCTGGAGCACAAACGGAAGCTTGCTTTCAATATTCAGAAGTATGCAGATGCCGTCGTGAAAGGCAAGCAGCAGTTTGCCGACTTGGAGCTCGCTCGACGCAAGGCCAAAAACTTCAAATGGAAAGCGATGGAGCATCTGGACCGCTACCTCGAGCAATTTGAGCAGGCCTTTACCGCACGTGGAGGGAAAGTGATCTGGGCGGAAGATGCGCAGCAGGCCAACGAAGCCGTACTGGCAATTTGCCGGCAAAAGCAGGCGAATCAGGTGGTCAAGAGCAAGAGCATGGTGACGGAAGAGATTCACCTCAATGCCTTCCTGGCGCAGCACGATATTGAAAGTGTAGAAACCGACCTCGGCGAATACATCCAGCAACTGGACGGGGAGCCGCCCTACCACATCGTGACGCCGGCGATGCACAAGAGCAAGGAAGATGTAGCCCGCGTCTTTCATGAAAAACTGGGCACGGAAGCCAACCTCACACCGCCCGAGCTGACGATGATTGCACGTCGAAACCTGCGCGAGAAATATCAGACAGCCGACATCGGCGTCACCGGCGGAAACTTCCTCATAGCAGATATCGGCGCGGTATGTGTGACCGAGAACGAAGGAAATGCGCGCCTTTCCACCGCCTTTCCGAAGGTGCACATAGCCATCGTTGGCATTGAAAAGATGCTGCCTTCCGTCCATGATCTGGCACTCTTTTGGCCGCTTCTGGCCACCTATGGCACCGGCCAGCTCGTCACCGTGTACAACACCATTTTCTCCGGCCCGCGCCAGCCCGGTGAGACCGATGGCCCCGAAGAGATGTACGTCATCCTGCTTGACAATGGGCGCACCAATATGTATCAGCGGCCTGAGGTCCGCGAAGGTCTTTACTGTATCCGTTGCGGCTCCTGCCTCAATGCCTGCCCCGTGTATAAGAACATAGGAGGTCATGCCTACGGCGCCACCTACAGCGGGCCGATTGGCTCCGTCATCACGCCTCATTTGTCAGGCCTCAAAGAATACAAGCACCTCAGCTATGCATCCTCCTTATGTGGTGCGTGTTCGGCGGCCTGTCCGGTCAAGATCAACATCCACGGCATGTTGCTCGAGAATCGTAACACAGCGGTGGAAGAGCACCTCAATACCGGCATCGAAGGCACCACCTGGAAGCTTTGGCGGCGCGCCATGCTCAGCCGCCGCATGATGAACATGGCCGGGCCTCGCATGAAAAACATGATGCTGCAGAAACTGTTTGGGAAGTCTTGGTTTGCGGGCCGCTCAGGGACTGTTTTTGCAGAGAAAAATTTTGGCCAGCTCTGGAAAGAAAGGCAGCGGTAGCAAGGCCGATACGCACGACGAATTCCAAACGAACGTCCTCCTGAATGAACCCGAAGGCTCCTTCCATCACCATCTGGGCACCGCAGGAAAGTCCGCGCCTGCGCTACGTCCTGGACTGGCTGTTTCAGGAGCGCCTCGGCTGCACATATCGCCTGACGCAAAATCCTTCCGATCTCTACAAAGCCGAACATGGCCTCTCTTATGGGTGGCTGCAGGAATCGGTGCCGTCTATTCATGCTGCAGGCAGCTTGCTGTGGGAAACGGGGCTGCATCCGCAGCTGCCCGACACGCTGGAATGGAAAGGCATGTTTGTCCTTTATCCCGACCCACAAAGTCCCTGCGACATCCAGTTTGATTTGCTGGCGGGCATCTTCTATCTGCTCTCGCGCTACGAAGAATATTTGCCTTTCAGCCCCGACCGTCACGGACGATATCCGGCAACGCAAAGCCTGCTCTTTACTCAATTGGAGCGGCCCGTGGTGGATGAATGGGTGGAAGCCCTGCGTCTTTTTCTGGAGCAAACCTGGAATGTGAAACTGCCCCGAAAGTCATTCAGCTATCAACCCAGCTACGATATTGACATCGCCTGGAGCTACCGGCATAAAGGCTGGAAACGTGCGCTGGGCGCGGCGGCCAAAGACTTTACCCGCGGCCAGTGGAAGCGCGTGGGCGAGCGGATCAGCGTGGTACAGGAGCGGCAGAAAGACCCCTTCGATTCCTTCGCTTTTCTCTTAGGCCTCCACATGATGGATTCGGTTCGGCCCATCTTCTTCATACTGGTAGCCCTGCAGACTACGGCCTTCGACAAGAATATTTCACCGCTTCATCCACAGATGCAAGCCCTTATTCGGGCACTCGGCCAAAGCTGTGAAGTGGGGATGCACCCCTCCTATTTTTCCAACCAATCGCAGGAAAATCTGGCAGAAGAAAAGGCGGTATTGGAGCGCATCCTGCATCGGCCCATTCTGCTTTCCCGGCAACACTTCATCCGCCTCCGTTTCCCCGACACGTATCGCGCTTTGATTGCCGCAGGTATTGAAGCCGATTTCAGCATGGGCTATAGCACCTACTTCGGTTTTCGTGCCGGCACCAGTCATTCTTTCCTCTGGTACGACCTCACCGATGAATACGTCACCACCCTGCGTGTCCATCCGTTTGCATTCATGGATAGCACGGCTCATTACGACCTAGGCCTGCCAGCAGAAGATGCCTTCTCACGGCTTCGCCAAATGTGTGCGCGGCTGGAGCCTTGCGGAGGCCGACTGGTAACCATTCTACACAATTATTCTTTGGGAACAGAGCCCGAATGGAATGGCTGGCGGCAGGCCTATGAGCGCTTCGTGACCGAGATGCAGATGAAAGCACACGGTACTGCCGGACAGGTGCCCGTACCTTCGCGGCCCGATGAACCTTAGTGTTCTGCTTGGTATTTACGGCGACGATATCCGGCTAAAACAATTAGCCGCCGCACTCTCATTGCCCGGCCCCGGCCTGCGTGCCAGCCTCAGCGGTCTTCACGGCTCTGCCACTGCCTTTGTTGCAACAACCATCTGGCAACTTTCAGACCTGAATCATGTCTTCGTCCTGAACGATCATGAAGAGGCTGCGTATTTCCACAACGACCTGGAGCACCTGACCGGCGCGCTCGACATCCACTACTTCCCCGACTCGTTTCGGCGGCGTGGCGTCTTCACAGAGCTCAACAGCAGTCATGTGATGCTGCGTACCGAGGCCCTGTCCAAATGCAATGCAGGCCCGTCGCGTGAAGGCGGCCAATTGCACCGGAAAGTACTCGTCACCTATCCGGAGGCCATGCTGGAAAAGGTGGTCAACCCGAACGCCATGCAGCGCAACATGATTCAGATTCGGGTGGGCGAACAGATCAAGCCGGAAGCACTAATGGCCCGTTTTGTGGAGCTTGGTTTTCGCCGTGAAGACTTCGTGTATCAGCCCGGTCAGTTTGCCATGCGCGGCGGTATCCTCGACATCTACTCCTTCGGCAATGAACACCCGTACCGGATTGAACTCTTCGGGAATGAGGTGGACTCCATTCGCCTCTTCAATCCTGAAACGCAGCTCTCCGAACGCAAGCTTCTTTCCGTAAGCATCTTCCCCAACATTGAGATGAAGGTGGTGACCGGCGAGAAGATTTCCCTACTTGATTTCCTGCCTGTCAATACCTGTTTTTGGTTCAAAGATTTTGAGTTTGCCTACGGCCGGATGGTGCAACTCTTCGATGAATTGCCCGACAAGATTGAGCTGCAACACTTCGAGGAAGAGCCGGACGAAACAGCCCCCAAAGACCTGACCCGCGCCGACTTTGAAGCGCCCGAACAATGGAAAGAAAAGCTCGGCAGGCATCACCTTATCGAATGGAGCAGCAGCGCTCTGGCAAAGCATTTCGGCACAGCCGATGCAACAGAAAAGCCGAAGCTGCAAGCCGTGACAGATGTCCCTTTGCCGGGTGAAGAAGGCTTCGTCAACATTCCATTTTCTACAGAGGTTCAGCCCACCTTCAACCGTCAGTTTCCGCTGCTCATCGAGGATCTGAAACGCAGGACCGGTGCCGGATATGAGCCTTACATTTTTGCAGAACAACCCAAGCAGCTCGAGCGGCTACGCAGCATCTTCGAAGACCAGGAAGCCGGCATTTCCTTCGTGCCAATTCCCAAGGCCATCTCGCAGGGATTTGTAGATCACGACCATCGGATCGTTGCTTATACCGACCACCAGATTTTTCAGCGCTATCACAAATACGCAGTCAAGCAGGCTTACTCCAAGGGTAAAGCCATTACGCTGAAAGCCCTGCGGGAGCTGCAACCGGGCGACTTCGTCACACACATTGACCACGGTGTGGGCGTGTTTAGCGGACTCCAGAAAATTGAAGTCAATGGCAACATGCAGGAGGCTGTGCGCATCATTTACAAAGACAATGATGTGCTTTACGTCAACATCAATTCGCTGCACAAAATCTCGAAGTACACCGGTAAAGAAGGCCATGTACCCCGGGTGAATAAGCTTGGCTCCGACGCCTGGGAAAAGCTGAAAGCGAAGACCAAGAAGCAGGTCAAAGACATCGCTGCCGACCTCATTCGGCTGTACGCGAAACGCAAAGCCAGCAAGGGTTTTGCACACCTTCCGGACACCTATCTGCAAACCGAACTCGAAGCTTCCTTCATCTACGAAGACACGCCCGACCAGGCCAAAGCCACTGCTGATGTGAAGCGCGATATGGAAGCCGACGCACCTATGGACCGGCTCGTTTGCGGCGATGTAGGCTTTGGTAAAACCGAGGTTGCGATTCGTGCCGCATTCAAATCGGTGGTGGACGGAAAGCAGGCTGCCGTTCTGGTACCAACCACTATCCTTGCCTACCAGCATTACCAGACATTTTCCGAACGCCTCAAAGACTTTCCCTGCACAGTGGATTACCTCAACCGATTCAAATCGGCGAAGGAGAAGAAGGAGACGATGCAGCGCCTTGCCGAAGGCAAGATTGATATCATCATCGGTACGCACGCACTGCTTTCAAAGGATGCCCAGTTCAAAGACCTCGGCCTGCTGATCATTGACGAAGAACAAAAGTTTGGCGTGGCCGCGAAGGAGAAATTGCGCGAGCGAAAAGCCAATGTGGACACCCTCACCCTGACGGCGACGCCCATACCACGCACCCTTCAGTTCTCGTTGATGAGTGCCCGCGACCTGAGCATCATCAACACGCCGCCGCCCAATCGTCAGCCCGTGCAAACCGAGATCATGGGCTTCGATGAGTTTGCCATTCGCGATGCCATCTACTTCGAAGTGGAAAGAGGCGGTCAGGTTTATTTCGTGCATAACCGCGTCCAGAGCCTGCGCGACATGGCCGGCAAGCTGCAGGAGCTCTGCCCCGACGTGCGCTTCGTGATGGCCCACGGACAAATGGAAGGCCACAAGCTGGAAGAAGCACTCCGCGATTTTATCGCCTGCAAATACGATGTGCTCTGCAGTACCAATATCGTGGAGAGCGGTGTGGACATCCCCAATGCGAACACGATTATCATCAACAATGCGCATCAGTTTGGCCTGTCCGACCTGCACCAATTGCGGGGCCGTGTAGGCCGCTCCAACAAGAAAGCGTTTTGCTATCTGGTGGCTCCTTCCCTCATTACCCTACCTGACGATTCGCGGAAGCGACTGCAGACCTTAGAGCAATTCAACGAACTGGGCTCAGGGTTTCAGATCGCCATGCGCGACCTCGATATCCGTGGTGCCGGCAACCTGCTGGGCGGCGAGCAGAGCGGTTTTGTAACCGACATGGGCTTCGAGATGTACCAAAAAATTCTGGCCGAGGCTATGCATGAATTGAAGACCTCTGACTTCAAAGATGTCTTCGCCAATGAGCTGGAACGGCAGCGCGATTTCGTGACCGACTGTACCATTGATACCGACCTCGAAATCCTGATTCCGGATTCGTATGTAGAGAACATCACCGAGCGCCTTTCTCTTTATCAGCAATTGGATGACCTGGACCGAGAAGAGGATGTAACCGTCTTTAAGGAGATGCTCGTGGACCGCTTTGGGCCACTGCCGGAGCCGGTGGAGAATCTTTTTATCGCACTCAAATGCCGTCACCTCGCAAAGGAACTGGGCTTTGAAAAGCTCATCCTGAAGCACACGCAGCTACGCCTCTACTTCATCTCTAATCCCGACTCGCCCTACTTCGAAAGCGACAGCTTCCGCCACATCATGCAGCACATTCAGACGGCAGCCACCCACCGTGCGCGGCTGAAGCAGGTAGGCAAGAACTTCATGCTGCTTGCCGATGGCCTCAAGAGCATGGGCGATGTGCTCTGGTTCCTGCAGGGCATGGAGCGGAAATAGCCGAAGCAAGGCTCTGCTACGTTTTGAGCGTGCCTACATACGCAGCAGACACACGAGTCCTGCCAGCATCAGGACGAAAACTGCAAGTACCAGATAGGCTCCGGGTCGGGCAAAATTCAAAGTGACACCGGGGCCACGATTCGGCTTCAAAAGGAACGTAGCCTTATCCTTCCGATTGAAGTAAAAAGGCCCGCGCCAGTGTTCGGGTCTGCTGCGCCAGGCATCCCGTTCGGACGCAGATATGGGCTGCTTTGTTTCCGGTGATTCGCCTGCCAAATCAGTAAGTGATTACCTGCTCTTCAATCAAATCCGGCATCTTGCGGAACTCGTATTGCTGGTTGCGCAATTGCGCAGGGAATCCTGCATCATTGATGGCCTTCTGAATGCCCTTCGCCGTGAAGCGGTGTGGTGCGCCAGCCGCGCTGACAACGTTCTCTTCAATCATGATAGAGCCGAAATCGTTAGCGCCGCCATGCAGGCAGAGCTGGGCCACAGGCTTACCAACCGTCAGCCAGGAGGCCTGAATATTCTGAATGTTGGGCAGCATGATGCGCGACAGGGCAATCATGCGGATGTACTCTTCGCCCGTCGTCAGATTCTTGGTGCCGCGCACGCGCCGCAGCAATGTGTCCACATCCTGAAAAGTCCAGGGAATAAAGGCGATGAAGCCCTTGGCACCTTCCGGCTTTCGGGCCTGCACCTCGCGGATTTTTACGAGATGCTCCAGCCGTTCAGCGACCGTTTCGATGTGTCCGAACATCATGGTGGCTGTAGTAGTCAGGCCAATCTCGTGGGCCTCGTGCATGATGTCCAACCATTCCTGAGCACCGCATTTCCCTTTTGAAATCAGGCGGCGGACCCGGTCATTAAGAATTTCGGCACCCGGCCCCGGCATGCTATCCATGCCTGCTTCTTTGAGTGCCAAAAGCGCTTCGCGATGGCTCACCTTGCTCAGCTTGCAGATGTGGGCTACTTCGGGTGGGCCGAGGGCATGGAGCTTCAGTTGCGGATAAAGAATCTTAAGCTCGCGGAAGAGATTGGTGTAATAGTCGAGGCCCAGCTCGGGATGGTGCCCGCCCTGCAGCAGCAGTTGTTCGCCGCCATAGCGAAAAGTCTCTTCGATCTTTTCCTTGTAGGTCTCTATGTCGGTGACGTAGCTCTCGGGATGGCCCGGAATGCGGTAGAAGTTGCAGAATTTACAATTGGCCACACACACGTTGGTGGTGTTCATGTTGCGGTCAATAATCCAGGTCACCTTGCCGTGCGGCACCATGATTTTCCGGCGCTCATTGGCCACCATCATCAGGTCCGAGAGAGGTGCCTGATGAAAGAGGAACTCCCCTTCTTCGACACTAAGAAATTCGCCCTTTAGCGCCCGGTCATACAACTCTGTCAATTCCATCTCTTGCAATTGAATGGGGTAAAATTAGGCCGATGCAAGGCAGGCGTTCTCAATAGCCCTATGCACGATTTAGGGTGCGCAGCCGGATTCGTTTTCAAACAAAAAATCTGCTCATGCAGCCGGGCTACGTCGAGCAGATTATTTAAAAAAATCAATTGACCCCTTAAAGGCCGCTCAGGCAGATGCCAATGCTGAAAGGCACCACACCGGGTCCGGAACCTTCTTTGAAGAGCGTATTCAGATTGTAGGAGCCAAAGACGGAAACATTGCCCCAGCCGACGCGGGCCGTTGCTGCAAAGCGCCATTTGTCGAGGTAGCGTTTGGTGTTCACCTTTTCGACCACCTTGGTTCCGTCCACAGTTCGTGAAGATTTCACATGGGCACCCACCAGCGTACCGGCGCGCAGACCAATCGCTGCTTTGAATCCAACATTCCGATTGTCCTTATTGCCGAAATAGCGCAATTCGAAAGGAGCTTCGAGATAGGCAGTGGCCAGCTTATATTTTTTGTAGTCATTGCTTTCCTTTTGAAAGCTTACCTGATCACCCTTCGCTCCCGTATCCGTAAGGCCCAGTTGCTGGTCCTGGAAATAAATATTGGAGGTGCCGATGCCGATGCCTGCGGCGAAGGAGAAATGGCTTTTCTGAATGGGAAAATCGTAGCACAGATAGGCGTTGAAGCCGCGGCCAAAACCGCCAATTTTCACTGTGTCGGGCACCTGCATCCACGAGTCGTAGCTGAACTGCAGCATCAGGAAATCACGCGAGGGTTTCGTGATTTCAGAAATACCTGTACGGACTGTTGAACTATTGGACTGGGCAGATGCGGGAGTGACCGCAAATGTGGCAAGCAGCAGAAGAACGCTGCCGGAGCGGAGAAAAGACATAGAATTTTTAAGGCGGGCAAATATAGAAGGGGCCTGAGGCAAGCTTTGTTAAAAGCCTTCACACTCCGCCCCCTGAAGGCGGGTTTTTGAATGAAAGGAGGGGCGGCCTTCTTTCCAAAAACAAAACAGCCGCTCAGATGAGCAGCTGTTGTTGTGTGGTTTCGGATGAATAACCCGAAGGGATTACTTCGTAGTCTTCATGTGAGCCGTGTCAGCAGCAGGAGCAGCGGCAGGAGCAGCAGCAGCAGCGCTGTCAGCAGGAGCAGGAGCAGCAGCAGGAGCCGGCTCAACTGCAGGAGCCGGAGCCGTAGCAGCAGTGTCGGTAGTGGTTTCAGTGCTGGTGGTGTTGCTACCGCAAGAAGCAGCGAACAGGCCGAGTGCAAGGGCGAAAGCGCCAAACTTTACAAACTTCATGGTGTTTTGTTTTTGGAGTTGATTTGACATTTATCCTCCGTTCAAAAAAAGGTAACCCAGCTTCGAAAAAAATTTTTTGAACGGTCTTCAGGCCCTGCCCCAATGGAGCAAAACCTGAGAGACGAGGGCAAATTGTCGGGTTACTTTTGGGCCCCTACCGTATTAATAGTGAACCAGCCCCTGCATCTGACGGACGAAGAGTTGCTTCAAAGGATAGCATCCGGCGAACGGCAGGCTACGGCACAGGTCTATCGCATGCATTACCCCACGGTGATGCGCTGGCTTCAAAGCGCCGGCGGCGATGAGGCCGATGCCGCAGACATCTTTCAGGAGGCCATGGTCGTGCTCTTTGAAAAGGCCCGTAGTTCCGAGTTTCGGCTGAGCTGCCGCATCGGCACCTACCTCTTCGCCATCTGCAAGCATCTCTGGTATAAAAAGCTGGAGCAGCAACGCCGGATGCCCCTGTCGCAGGAGGAAGCAGTACCCGATGCAGCCATCTACAATGATGATCTGCGTGTCCATCAGGAACGCGAAGAACATTATGCGCAGTTGGACGCAGCCCTCGACTCACTCGGCGAGCCTTGCCGCTCATTGCTACGCGCCTTTTACCATCAGGATAAGAGCATGCAGGAAATAGCTGCGGACTTCGGATATACCAATCCGGACAACGCAAAAACACAGAAATACAAATGCCTCATGCGCCTCAAGAAAATCTTCTTTAGCGCCGGGGCCCAGAGATAAGGAATACGACATGAGACTTGATGATGAACTGTTCATAGCACAGGCCGCAGAAGCTGAACTTTCAAGCACCCTAAGCCCGGAAGAAAAGGCCCAACTGGACGAGCGCCTCGCCGCCGACCCTGAGCTGGCACGCGCCTATCAGGAATACTTCCACACCATCAGCAGCCTTCACGATAATGCACGCCGCACCAACTACAAGGTGATGCTTCGCGACATCCATGACGAGACAACGGCCCGCCACAGGGGTATGAAGCGCCTCATCATTCACTTCAATCCGAAGCTGCTGCGCACCGCCGCTATCGCCGCTTCTATTGCCCTACTCACTTCTGCGGTCACCGTATGGGTGATGCGTACGCAAGAGCCCAAGAGCGCTTCCGCAGGCAACCTCCAATTGGTACGCCATGAAATTGCCAACCTGAAGGCAACGCAGGAGCATCAGCAAAAACAGATTCAGGAAATCAAGGAAAACACGGATGCGGCTTCCGCACCTGTTCCTCAGAGCAACTATACAGGCACCGGATTCGCCCTTTCCAACGATGGCTATCTCATCACGAACTATCACGTGGTGGATGGTGCTGAAAGCATCGAAATCCAAACCCGCAACGGCAAGAGCTATCCTGCTTCCATCATCGCTTATGAGCCGAAGAACGACATCGCATTGCTGCGAGTAGATGAAAAGTCGTTCCGCTTCAGCAAGACCGACCTTCCTTACTCTCTTCTGCCTTCCAGGGCTCCGTTGGGCTCAGCCATCTACACACTTGGCTTTCCGCAGGATGAGATCGTGTACAACGAAGGTTATATCTCTTCCCGCAATGGCTTTCAGGGCGATTCCAATCAATACCGCCTTGAAGTACCTGCAGGGCCGGGCCAGAGTGGCGCCCCCGTCGTCAATGGACAGGGACAAATCATCGGTATCATTCGCAGTAAGGATGCTGAGTCAGAAGGCATCACCTATGCCATTACTTCCCGCACGCTGCTGCGTTTGCTTCGGGATGTGCCTAAGGACAAACGTCCGCGCCTGAATCAGGACAACCGAATGGGCCGCCTGAACCGCGAACAGCAGATTGACCGCCTACAGGATTTTACTTGTATGGTGCGCGTGTATAAGCGCTAAAGGCGCTCCAAAGTTTCGACGAGTTCGGGCATTTTCACGCCACCGTTCCAGGCTTTCACCAAATGCTTTTGCCGGTCATACACCACCAGCCAGGGCACTGTTGTGGCTTTGTAATACATCGGGAAGAAGAACTCGTAATCCTTTCCCAGCACCACATTTTTCAACTCATCCAGATGATGCCTTTTCACAAACGGCCTTAGCTCGGATAGCGGCATAAAGGTGAACATGTAGAAGTCGGCTTCGCGCATCCGGGGCATGTATTTCAACAGTGAATCGGTCACCATTTCACAATGCTCGCAGTCGGGAGAAAAGAAAAAAAGCACCGTCGGTTTCCCTTTCTTGATGTGGTAAGTATTGAAAATCGTGGCACTGTCCTGAAGCAAAATCTTGAATGGCGGCAGGGTCGGGAATCGCTCATAAGCCGGTAGCTGCATCGAGTCGCGGGCATTCATTTTTCGTTCCTGAGCCAAGGCACTGAAACAACCAAAACTGAGGATCAGGCCGGCAAGGATTGCTTTTTTCATGTCGTAAAGTTGACGCCTACAGCTCATACGCCGCACCCTCTTCGCTGGCAATGCTATTGGGGAAAATGACCTGGGCCTCTTCCTGAAACAAATGCAGGTCTCGGTATTTGGACGAATAGTGGCCGAGCAGCAACCGGCCTACACCCGCCTTTTGCGCCAGCATAGCAGCCTGTGCCGCCGTGCTATGATAGCGACTCGCAGCCCGCTCAGTATTATCGCTGAGGTAGGTGCTTTCATGATACAGAAGGTCCACACCACGGATATGCTCCAGGAAGGAATCCGTGTAAATCGTGTCGGCACAAAAGGCATAGCGCTTCGGCGAGGGCCCCGGCTCCGTGACCAGCTCATTTTGCACTACCCTACCGTCTTTGTCTGTGTAATCCTCCCCCTGCTTCAGCCGCGGATAGAAATAGGACGGAATGCCAAATGCAGCGGCCTTTTCGGGAAGCAACTTCCTGCCGCGCGTCTTGCGTGTAACAAGAAACCCCTGGCAGGGAATGCGGTGCTCTACCGGAAAGCAATGCACGGTAAAAAGCTTATGATCGGTGATCAAAGCAGATCCCTCCGGTAGTGGGTGGAAATAAAAAGGGTAGCCCAATTCAGTGGTGGCAATAGCCAGCATGTTTTCAATCAGGCGTTGCAAAGGCTCGTGTGCATAAAGATGCAAAGGCGCCGTCCTGCCCAGAAGGCTCATGCTGGTGAGCAGCCCAAAAATGCCATAGTAATGGTCGCCGTGAAGGTGTGAGATGTAGATGTGTTCCAGGTGCCGCCAGCGAATTCCGTACTGCTGCATTCTGCTCTGGGCACCCTCGCCACAGTCTATCATCAGGTCTTCGCCATACAGGGTTACCACCTGCGAAGTAGGGTTGCGCCCGTAGGCCGGCAATGCAGAATTGTTGCCAAGAATCGTGACTTTCATAGCAGACGGGGCCGGCAATTTACCGAAGCTCTGCACGTGCCATCACACGGGCCGGTTATTGACCTATCGCCAGATGCAGAGGCGCACCACCTCGCCGATATTGCCGCTCACAGCCAGCTCATGCTTGGTATTGCCATCTTCCAGAATGACGTGGGGCGTGTTGGGCGGCTCCGAACCTTCATAGCCGAGGTCTATGTAAAGCACATTCAGACCGGGGTGCAGCTTCAACTCGAAGTGTTTCTTTTCCTGGCTCAACTGCTGATTGTTGAGGATCGTCTCTCCATTCATCCGCAGGCTGACCACATCGCCGTCAGAACGCCAACCGTCCCAGATTTCAACGATGCATTTGTCGCCCGACCAATGGTAGCTGCGGGTGCAGGAATCGTGTGGGGGCGGAGCAACTGGTCGCGGTGTTTCCACAACCTGTATTCGCTTCTTCACCGGAGGAGGTGGTGGTGGCGGCGGAGGGGGAGGAGGTGGTGGTGGTGGCACAACCGTGTCTTTCGGCGGAGCCGTAATCTTCACCGGCTTCGGTACTTCCGCACGCTGAATGCGCGGCTTTGTTTCCTGCACATCTTCCAGCGGGGGCGCATCATCCATAATCGTCATTGTGCCGCGCCCACAAGGAATGCCATTGGTCTGATAACTCACAAAATCACCATTCCAGCGTTTGCGCCCGCTCATCATGATCGTCAGCTTCAGGTGAGCTGCGAAATAGCAATAGGTCATGCCCGGCCGGTCGCGCTGATCCAATGAACCCGTTTCGCGAATGATGAGATCCGAAGGTGTCTTGAAATAGCCTTCCACCGAAGCCTTCAGCCTGCTCCCCGTCTTGTAGCCCGTGATGCTGTAGCCATGCACACGCGTACCATCCACTTGCAGCTCGAGGTAGTAGGAAACGACCGGATCATTGGGAAGCTGCACCGATCCGGAATAGCGAATCGTCTTTTGCGCCATTGCCGGCAGGCAAAAAAGAAAGCACAACAACAGCGGAAACAGGCGGCGCATTCCGGCAAAACTAAGCGGCCATATTGTTGAAGCGATTCTAAAAACAGCAGCGATTTCTTTCATAAAAAAACACCCATCCTTCTCCCACATTCCTCACGCCTCACATTCTTCAAAGCTTACTCTTTCCGCACCCTTTTTAGCTCTATCAGATTCATCGGATTGGAGCTGAAACCCTGCACATTCTTCTGCGTAAAATGCAGCAACTGGTCATAGAATAGAGGAATCAAAGGTGCCTTGGAAGTGGCCAGACTATCCATCTGACGATAGCGGATCCAGCGTGCACTGTCGGGTAGTAGCATGGCTTCATCGTACCATTTATCAAACAAAGAATCCTTGAAGCGCGTGTAGTTGGGCGGTGCCGGCAGCCGGCTGTTGAAGACTGCCAAAAAGGTTTCTGCGTCGGGATAATCGGCAATCCATTGCGCCCGGAATGCAGTGGCTTTGCCGGCACTCATCTGTTGCCGCAGGATGTTGGGCTGCATCACTTCGGTCTTCGCGCGGATGCCCACTTCCGCCAGTTGCACACAAATGAAATTGACAATGTCCGACCAGTTATCAGGTGTCAGAATATGGAGGGTGCCCAAGCCTCTGCCCTGTGGGAAACCAGCTTCGCGCAACAGTGC
>JAMIQN010000043.1:0-6668 GCA_035914595.1 Chitinophagaceae bacterium
GGCGATGGTTCTTTCAATTTGGGCATCGGCCATTTGGCTGGCCATGGTGCGTTTCCAAATCAATTCGTAAAGACTCTGGCCATCGGCCTCTGTGAGGCGCTGCAGGTTCATGTCTGTCGGGCGGATGGCCTCGTGTGCTTCCTGTGCCGATTCATTTTTTGTTTGAAACTGGCGGCGCTGATGGTATCGTTCGCCATATAGGGAATGAACAGCCTCGCCGGTGGCAGCCAGAGCCGTGTCCGACAGGTTCACCGAGTCGGTACGCATATAGGTGATGTAGCCGTTCTCATAGAGTTTTTGTGCGAGGCTCATCGTGCGGGAAACGGAATAGCCCAGCTTGCGACTGGCTTCCTGCTGCAGGGTAGAGGTGGTGAAAGGCGGGGCAGGTGTGCGCTTGGCAGGTTTCTGCTGCACGTCGCTGACGCGATATCCTGCGCCAACACAGCTCTGCAGGTATTGGTTGGCGGCGGCTTCATCGGCCATCTTATCCGGCCCTTCCGCGCGGAAGCGGACAGCCCGGCCATTGAGGTCAGGAGCAGTAAAAAAGGCTTCCACTTTGAAAGAAGCCTGCGGGTTGAAGCCGATAATGCTGCGCTCTCTCTCGACAATGAGGCGGACGGCTACGCTCTGCACGCGGCCTGCGGACAGGTTGGCGCCTGCGCTCATCTTGCGCCAGAGGATGGGAGACAGTTCAAAGCCGACGATGCGGTCGAGGATGCGGCGTGCCTGCTGGGCGTGCACCAGGTCCATGTTCACCGTGCGGGGCTGCTCCACGGCCTTGCGAATGGCAGGCTTGGTGATTTCATGGAAGACGATGCGCTTGGTGTTGGCGGGTTGCAGGCCCAGCACTTCGCAGAGGTGCCAGGAGATGGCTTCTCCCTCGCGGTCCTCATCGGTTGCGAGCCATACTTCGTTGCTTTTTTTGGCAAGGCTTCGCAGCTCAGAAACGACGCGCTCCTTGTCTTCCGAAATGATATAAGTAGGGCGGAAATCGTTGCGGACGTCAATACCCATATCCTCTTTGGCGAGGTCGCGGATATGCCCGAAACAGGACTTTACCTGAAAGTCGGGCCCGAGGATTTTTTCAATAGTTTTTGCCTTTGCAGGCGACTCAACAATCAGCAGGTTTTTTGCCATTCTCTTACTTAAAAAGTCCTTTGGTGCGGGCAGCCTGGGTCCGGAAAAGGAGTTCCTAAAAATGCATTGCAGGGGTCTATCTGCGCGGCGGCAATGTTAGCCCTTTTAATTCGTAGCCAAACTGACGGATGCAATGAGGGGCGTCGTCCGGCAGTGGCAGGGAGCGTGTTTGGTAATCATAAAAACTAAGGCTGCCTCTTTCGAAGCAGCCTTAGAAGAGTAGGTTAGGAAACCTGGAATTAGCGGGTAACAGCTACGCGCTTGCTCACCTGGTTGCCGTTAGCTTCTACCGTGATAAAGTAGATGCCGTTGGAGAGGTTGGCAGTGCTGAAGTTGATGGTTGCCTGCTGATGAGCACCCAGTTTGCCGAGGCTTTGCGTGGCAATCACCTGGCCCATCATGTTGTGGAGGCTGGCGTTTACAACGGCAGATTCCTTCATTTCGATAGGCAGGCTCACGCTGTTGTTAGCGGGGTTTGGGTAAGGCAGACCAACCGTTGCAGTCTTGGAGATGTCAGCAACGCTCAGGCCGTTGCAGGAAGTGCAGGAAATCTTCCAGTCCACATAGGGGAACTGATAGACAGAAGCACCCGTACCACCGCCGGTTGACCAAGCCCAGTTGGGGTAGTAGAGCGAGTCGCTAACGGGGAATTGTGCGAAAACGCCGGCGTTGTAGTTGCCCTTAGCGTAAGTAGCAAAGCCGGGGGTAGTTCCGGAAACCAGCTTTTCAACGAAAATCTGCGGACGGAACATTCCATACTTGAAAGGCTCAGTGGGGTTCAGGGAAGCACCGCGGAACACAGTATCACCGGGAGTGTAGGTGTTGTCACCGGAAATGAAGGTGACCGTCGCAGCAACGAGGTTGCCAGCGGGAACGCTCATTGCAGGAGCGATGCTTGCAGCTACGAAGCCGGTGTCAGTGCTGGTGAGCAATACGTCCTTCCAGGCAACGGTAGGGCCGGTGCTGGTAGGAGGCTTCGTCATCACGTGGCGAATGGGGTCAAAGCGGCAGAAGGCGCTGCGTACGGTATCCGTACCGTATTTGCTGGTCATGCCTGTGAAGTAGTAGATGGGCAGGTTGCTGCCGGCTGCCGCACCGCCGTAGGTGTAGGCAATGCGCAGTGTATCTACAACACTCGTACGGCTGTTGGGGCGGCCATATACACCGTAGAAGGTGATGG
This sequence comes from Chitinophagaceae bacterium, assembly GCA_035914595.1. Taxonomy (GTDB): domain Bacteria; phylum Bacteroidota; class Bacteroidia; order Chitinophagales; family Chitinophagaceae; genus UBA1952. The sequence goes on from JAMIQN010000043.1 coordinate 2,318, forward strand.
AGTCAACGGTGTAAGCGTCCGTATTGGTCATCATCATGGTGCCGCGTGGCCAGTCGCCGGTGCCGTTATAGCCGGCCCAGAAGGGGTGCATAATTGAGCCGAGAGAAATCAGCTTAATGGAGTCTGCTTCCGGATTGCCGTTGGCATCGCTGTAAATACCCTTAGCTGAGGCGTCAAACCACATGTAGGGGTAGTTATCATAGTTTGAATTGGAAGCCAGAATCGCAGGGTTTGCCTTAGCCAGTTGGTCCACATAGTTGTAGAGGCGGGTCGTCGTGGCCGTACCCTTTTGCTGATCCATGGATTCGCCACGCACGATCCGGTTAACATGTACGGGCAGGGCCGTGTGCGTACCGGCATCCATAGCCGGCTTTTGCACTACAGAAGCCTGTTGAAGCTGGGCACTCGCGCCCAGCGAAACTCCTAATGCTCCGAGGAGTAAAATGGAACGTTTCATCATAGCCTGATGTTTGGTTTGGTTGTCAGATTGTTTAGCGGTAAAAGTAGAGCTTATCTACAGAAGAGGACGGGGATTTTTGGACGAGCGTTAGTGCCTGTGCGGTTAATTTTTTCATTTCCGGCGGCATCCCCCTTCCCGGCTAATTTTGTGCACTCAAAATCACACATGGCGCTCGCTTTCGACAATACAGAAATTGCCTTTCAATATCGAAGCAATAGAGAGCTGAAACACGCGGCTTTCCTCTTCTCTTCCATGGGTTCGCCCACGCTTACCCGCCTCGGCACCGCTCTTACCCGCTTCGCAATCAATGCCCATTTGCCGGTTAAGGGCATAATTAAGAATACGATCTACCGCCAGTTCTGCGGTGGAGAAACCATGCAGGAAGCTGCGGAAACGGCCCGCATAGTCAGCAAGTACGGTGTCAACGTCATTCTGGATTACAGCGTAGAAGGAAAAGAATCAGAAGCCGAATTTGACCGCGCCGTCGTTGAACTGACCGAAGCGATTCGCTTTGCTGCCACCCAGCGCCCTAACATGCCTTTCGTGAGCGTGAAAGTAACCGGCTATGCACGCTTCTCTTTACTGGAAAAATGGCATGTAGGCAACCCGCTTTCTGCGGAGGAAGAAGCTGAACGCCAGCGCGTTTGTGACCGAATTGACAAGATTTGCCGGGTGGCCGACGAGCAAAATATCATGGTGCTGATTGACGCCGAAGAATCCTGGATTCAAAAGCCGGTGGATGAACTGGCAGATGCTGCCATGGCAAAGTATAATCGCAAGCGTCCCCTCGTCTTTAACACTTTTCAGCTTTATTGCCACGACCGTCTCGAATTCCTGAAAACCTCTGCACAAAAGGCGCAGCAAGGCGGCTATATCCTTGGTTCCAAGATGGTTCGTGGTGCCTATATGGAAAAGGAACGGGAGCGCGCTGCCGCAATGGGCTACCCTTCACCTATCCAGCCGGACAAGGCTGCTACTGACCGCGATTATGACGCCGCTGTGGTCTTTTGTCTGCAACACCTGGACCGCGTTGCCACCTTTATCGGCACACACAATGAGCAGAGCTGCAAGACTGCCGCTTCTTACATGCAGCAGCATGGTATTGATGCCAAGCATACGCACGTTTGGTTTTCGCAGTTGTTTGGCATGAGCGATAATATCTCGTTCAATCTGGCCCACGCCGGCTATCATGTTGCGAAGTACCTGCCTTATGGCCCTGTGAAGGATGTGGTGCCCTACCTGATGCGCCGCGCTCAGGAGAATACTTCCGTAGCCGGTCAGACAGGCCGTGAACTGGGCCTGATTCGGAAGGAAATGAAGCGCAGGGGAATCTGACCCGCTGCTGTCTCGCCCGCTCCGGCTCTTTTTTTCACGGGATGGGCCGAAGCCTTATCTAAGTACCCTCATGCAACGATTTTCAGCTAGCCTGGACGGCCTTTCGAAGACACTCAGTTTCGTCGTGTTCGCAGTCATCATCATTCCGATTGTGAGCATCCTGTCCCTCTATTCAAAATCGCACAACCTGGCCGTGCTGATTGCTCCGGCACTCATTCTGGTGGTGCTGCTCATTGCGATGATGTATCGCGTGAAGGCTTACGAACTGGACGCCACGTCGCTGAACATCCTTCGTCCGGCATCCACAGCGAAATTTCCCCTGCATCGGATTCGCAGCATTCGCTCGGTCACCACTAAGGAGCTGGGCTTTGGCATTCGCACTTTTGGCAGTGGCGGCTTCTTTGGCTATTTCGGCAAGTTCTATTACCGCAACATCGGCCACGTCACTTTGTATGTTACTGACCGCTCCAAGATGCTGCTCATCGTCCTTGATGACGACAAGAAAATCATCATTAGCCCGGACGATACAGCCGGCTTCATGCAGGCTTTTCAGGAGCGAATGAAAAAGCATTAAAAAGCCCCGCAGGCTGCGAGGCTTTTCAAAATCTAACGGCGGATTCTGATTGTTGCGAGTGTCCGGCTCAGCTTCCGGCCAGGGATGATTTCAGGTGGTCAATCACCTTTACTTCCATGGCATCCACCTGTTGCAGGTCGGCCAGAAATACCGATACCCAGTCCGTCAGGTGGATGAAATAGAAGACCTTTTCCCAGTAGCTGCCACCTTTTGAATACAGCTCGATGATGTGGGGCGTGTATTTGCGAATGATCTTTTTGTTGATCTCCATACGGGTCTGCACACGTTCGTAGTCATCTTCATTGCGCAGCAGCAGCACGGCCAGATTCTCGTCTTTTTTACGCCAGCCCACCAGCTCATTATGGTTCATTTCAGGAATGGCGCCATGCCATGCCAGCATCTTGCTATTCTCATTAATCTGCTGCCGCACGCGGATGGCCAGGCCTTCGAAAGACTGAGCGGAGTAGATGACCGGCATCTTGCCAGCCAGCTTTTGTGCAATGCGCTGCGCCTGCTTTTGAATCGGTTTTTCTTCCTGCTGCAATAGCGCAATGGCTGCTTTGATGTCTTGGTCAAATCGGGTGCGGAGCAGCTTGACATGCTTGAGTACAAACAGAATCTGCACCAGTGAATAACCGACGCAGGAACGGGGCGGCATACCCGGCGGAATCAGGATGCAATCCAGTTTCTTTTGCGCAGCAATGGCGGCTACTTCACCGCCCGAACTGATGCAGACCACACGTGCTTTCTGCTTCATCGCCTGCTTCATCGCAGCAATGGTCTCTTCGGTATTGCCGGAATAAGAGCATACGATGACAAGGCTGTCTTTTCCTACAAATGCCGGCAGGAAGTAGTCCTTGTTCACCACGAAAGGCACCTTTAGCTTGTCAGCTACATAATTCTGCACGATCGAGCCACCAATTCCCGAGCCGCCAAGCCCCGTCAGGACTACGTTGGCAGGAGCCTCTGCCGCACCTATAAATGAATAGCTTTGACCGATACGCAAGGCCTCTTCAAGCTGGCCCGCGAAGGCCGCAATTAATTCTTTCACGCCTGTGTTTTAGCTGGATAAAAAAGAATGGGCAAACATAACGAAACGGGTTTTCGGGGCGAGCGTATGGCGGAAGATTATCTGGCTTCCAAAGGCTTTCAAATTTTACATCGAAACTGGCGCTCCTCCCATCGGGAGCTGGACCTTATCGCCCTGGATGGAGATGAATTGGTGTTCGTGGAAATAAAAACCCGTAGCGGCCTGAATTATGGTTTTCCGGAGGAGGCGGTGTCTGCCGCCAAACAGGCTAACCTGCGTGCAGCCGCCGAGGATTTTCTGGAGCAATTTCCCGACTATACCACAGCCCGATTCGATGTCATCAGCATTTTGCTGCAGGGTGGGCGGCTTCAGGAATTGCGGCATCTACGCGATGCCTTTTAGCCTGTGGCTGGCGGTGCTGCTCGTAATTTGCAGCCCATGTTAGAGGCCGTTATTGAAGGCAATGCAATCGAATCTCTTTGGGGAAGGCGGCCATTGATTATCGCCGGGCCATGCAGTGCAGAAACCGAGCAGCAGGTGTTACTTGCCGCCGCTGCATTGGCCGCTACGGGCAAGGTGCATCTCTTTCGGGCCGGCATCTGGAAGCCACGCACGCGGCCGGGCAGCTTTGAAGGCGTAGGCGCCGAGGGCCTTGCCTGGATGCAACAGGCAAAAAAGATTTCAGGCTTGCCAACCGCTACCGAGGTAGCCAGCGCCGGCCAGGTGGAGCAGGCTATGAAAGCAGGCATAGATGTGCTGTGGATTGGTGCCCGGACTACGGTCAATCCGTTTTCGGTGCAGGAGATTGCCGATGCGCTGCGCGGTGTCAGCCAGCCGGTGTTTGTCAAGAATCCGCTCAATGCCGATGTGGACCTGTGGACCGGTGCAGTAGAGCGCATTGCAAAGGCCGGTGTGCAGCATATAGGCCTGATTCATCGCGGCTTTGCCTCTT
>JAMIQN010000044.1:0-17518 GCA_035914595.1 Chitinophagaceae bacterium
GAAAAGAACAGTACATAGACAAGGCCACCCTGGCGGAGTTCATGGACTTCTACAAGACGTATTATGTGCCCAACAATGCTGTGCTCGTAATCGGTGGTGACATTGACACCAGAGCAGCACTTAATCTGGTTCGGAAATATTTCGGAGATATTCCCCACGGAACCAAACCCATTTCTCGCGACCTGCCGCAGGAGCCGCGCAGCACCGCTGAAAAGCGTGTCACTTTCTACGACAACATTCAATTGCCGGCAGTGGTAATCGCCTACCATACACCCAAGCCCGGTACGGCTGACTACTACGCTCTGGATCTCCTCACCAGCGTCCTTTCCACGGGCAAGAGCTCGATGCTGCAAAAGGAAGTAGTGGACAAGGAACAGAAAGCAGTGCAGGTGGGCGCAGGCGGTACGGGCAATGAAGACCCCAGCATCATGGTGATGTATGGAATTGCGAACATCGGCGTCTCCCCTGAAGACCTTGAAAAAGCAATGTTGGCTGAAGTTGAAAAAGTGCAGAAGAATGGCATCACCGACGAACAACTGAAGAAGGTGATGGTGCAAACGGAAACGCAACTGGCGCATCAGGATCAGAAAGTGCTGGGTGTCGTCACGAGCCTGGCTACGTTCTACACCTTCCGCCACGACGCAAATCTTATCAACACGGAGCTGGACCAGTACCGCGCTATCACCAAGGAAGACATCCAGCGGGTAGCTCGCAAGTATTTCATGAAAGAGAACCGGATGGTGCTTTATTATCTGCCTAAATCCGAAAAGAAGGACTAAGCAAGCCTTTGCTTTTTGCCTTCAAAGCTTAGCACGTTCCGTTCATCCTCTCAAAGACATTTCTGAAAATGAAAAAATACTTTCTCAGCATACTTAGCGTGGCGCTCCTTGCTCCCGCTGCTTTCGCCCAACCGCTCGACCGCTCTATCCGTCCCAAGCCGGGGCCTGCTCCCAAGATTGAGCTGGGCAAAACAGAATCCTTTACACTGCCCAATGGCCTCCGCGTTTTTGTGGTAGAAAACCACAAAGTGCCGCTGGTTTCCGTGTCGCTGCAACTCGACATTAAGCCCGCGCTTCAGGGGAATATGGCCGGCTTTCACGACATCGTCGGTGAGCTGATAACCTCCGGCACCAAGACGCGCAGCAAAGACCAGATTGACCAGGACATTGACAATATCGGCGCCTCTATCAATGCCGATGAAGAAAGCATGTATGGCAGCAGCCTCCGACGCAATGCCGATAAGCTCCTCGCAATAATGAGTGACATGATCCTGCATCCTGCATTCAAACAGGAAGAACTGGACAAGCTCAAGAAGCAATCCCTTTCTGGCCTGGCTGCCGCCAAGAATGACCCAGACAACATGCTCAGCAATGTGACCCAGGTCGTGAATTATGGAAAGGAGCATCCCTACGGTGAAGTGACCACTGATGCAACCATCAACAACGTCACGCTGAAACAATGCACCGATTATTTCAAGACCTACTGGCGCCCGAATGTGAGCTACCTCGCGTTCGTTGGTGACATCACACCCGCTGAAGCCCGTAAGCTCATCACGCAATATTTCGGTGGCTGGGCGAAGGCCGTGGTGCCTGTTGCCAAATACACGCTTCCGGCTCCGCTCACGAGCACTTCCGTTTCGTTTGCCAACCGCGATGCAGCCGTGCAAAGTGTGTTCAACGTAACCTATCCCATCAACCTGCAGCCTAACTCCCCCGACGTGATCAAGGCCCGCGTTGCGAATGCCGTGCTCGGTGGCGGCTCTCAGGGGCGTCTGTTCCTTAACCTCCGAGAAGCACATGGCTGGACTTACGGTTCTTATTCCTCCATTCATCAGGATGAACTGGCCGGCAGCTTCACCGCTTTTGCGAAATGCAGAAATGCAGTAACCGACAGCGCCATCACGCAAACTCTTGCCGAAATGGAACGGCTGCGTAATCAGCCCGTCGCTGCGGAAGATCTTCAGAACATCATCAATAACCTCACCGGCCAGTTTGCAATCGGCCTGGAAAGCCCGCAAACGGTTGCTCAGTTTGCCATCAATACGGTTCGCTACAAGCTGCCGAAGGATTATTACAACACCTACCTGCAGCAACTCGCTGCGGTTAGCGTAGCCGATGTGCAGGCAATGGCGAAGAAGTACATCCGTCCTGAGGCTGCTCATATTGTGGTGGTCGGCAATGCAGATCAGGTGGCGAAGAGCCTTGAGAAATTTGGCCCCATTTCTTACTTCGATAATTATGGAAATCCGGAAAAGGCAATTGAAAAGAAGGCGGCTCCTACCGGTATCACCGCCACTGATGTGTTGAACAAATACGTTGCTGCGCTGGGCGGTGCAAATGCAATCAACGGCATCAAGGATATGAAGATGGAGTACAGCTTCGAGCCTCAGCCGGGCGTCACGGTGATGATGACGGTCTGGAAGAATGGCAAGAGCCTGAAGCGCACCGTTACCGCTATGGGACAAACCCTCCAAAAGGAGGTTTACCACAACGGAAAGGGCACTAAGGAAGTTCGCGGCCAAAGCTCAGAAATGAATGCCGATGACATGCTGGAAGCAGCCGAAGAAGCCGATCTCCAAAGCATGCTGCACCCCGAGAAGTACGGCACTAAGTATGAACTGGCGGGCATTGAAAAGGTGAATGGCCAAGATGCTTATGTCCTCAACACCGTAGATCGGAAAGGCGCAAAGGGCAAGGAATTTTATAGTGTCGCCACGGGCCTTTTGGTGAAGGGAATTCAGACACAGGAATCGCCTCAGGGCACGATGAGCATCTCCACAGAATATGGAGACTATCGTGAAGTGCCCGGCACCAACGGTTTCAAAGTGCCTTACGAATTGAAACAGGAAGTAGGTCCTCAAAGCTTCGATTCCAAGCTGACTGCTATCGAAGTGAACAAGGGGCTTGCAGACAGCGTCTTCCAATAAGCACGCACAACTACCTAACAAAACAGAAAAACCCACGGATACAGACCGTGGGTTTTTCTTTCACGCCCAAACCTGGTTGCCGCAATGCACATCAGTCTTTTTGATAGCAGGAATCAGTGCCTGCTTTTTTCAGGTACCGACATTTGCGCCTGCGCTCATTGCCTGACCAGACCGAATTCATAGCCATGAAGACCTTTGATGTACCCGTTCAATACCGCAGTCCGCTCATCTCCCGCATCAAGGCGGAGCGTAAAGCTGCCGACCGTTTGAAGAAGGATTTTACACCTACGCGCCTTCAGATTGGCTCTATCGAAGTGATTATGGCGCGCCATTTCGGTTTTTGCTATGGGGTGGAAAATGCCATTGAAATCGCCTTCAGGGCCGTAGCTGAAAACCCCGGCAAGCGCATCTTTCTGCTTTCAGAAATGATTCATAATCCCGGCGTCAATGCAGACCTGCAAAGCATGGGCGTGCGCTTTATCACCAACACGCGCGGCCAGATGCTGATGGACTGGAGTGAATTGACGAAAGATGATATCGTCGTGATTCCGGCCTTCGGAACTACTCTGCAAATGGAGCAGAAGCTGCGTGATAAAGGCATTGAACCAACCCGCTACGAAACCACCTGCCCCTTCGTGGAAAAGGTTTGGAACAGAGCCGAAAAAATCGGTCGGGAAGGCTACACCATCGTGGTGCATGGCAAGCCGAAGCACGAAGAAACCCGTGCCACTTTTTCGCACAGCGAAGCCCACACGCCAACCGTCGTGGTGAAAGACCTGGCCCAGGCACAGCGCCTTGCAGCCTACATCAGGGGTGATGAAACGGCAGATCATTTCTATCAGGAATTTGCAGGTCAATACAGCAATGGCTTTGATGCCACGAAAGACCTGCAACGCATCGGCGTGGTCAATCAGACGACCATGCTGGCCAGCGAAACGCAGGGTATCGCCGACTACCTCAAACACGTGATGATCGCGCAATACAACCTGCGCCCCGAGGACCTTACCAAGCATTTTGCCGACACCCGCGACACACTCTGCTATGCTACTAACGACAACCAAAGTGCCGTCCTTGGAATGCTGGCAGTAGAGGCCGATTTCGCGATCGTGATTGGCGGATACAACAGCTCCAATACCTCACATCTGGTGGAACTGTGCGAGCAACGGCTGCCCACTTATTTCATCAACAACGCCGGCTGCCTGCTGGATGCTACGACTATTCGTCACTATGATTTACATGTGCGGACCGAACAGGAAACGAATCATTTCCTTCCGGACGCAGCAAGCATCAAAGTCATGATCACCTCGGGGGCATCCTGCCCGGACGCGTTGGTGGAAGGCGTGATTGAACGACTGGCAGAGCTTACGGGCAACACCGCCGCCCTCGAAGCCTTGCGAGCTTAAGGCCGCTCGAAACACATCGGCTCTCTTTCTCCGTATTCCCTGCATCGAAATCAGATTTCCGCCTGACTTTTGACGGCCGAGTTCACCCATGCGCCCACGTTCTCTCGTTGTTCACTGCCTGCTGCTGCTGTCGCTAACGTGCCTCAGTTTGCGGGCTCAGGCTGCGCCGGATTCGACAAAAGATGCATCCGCACAAATCGGCCATCAGCTTCGTTTGGGCGTGGATATCCTCCGTCCGATTCTCAATCTTGCACAGGATGCACAACAGTCTTACGAGGCCTCGCTTGATTATTACTGGCGGAAGGAATTGTACATCGTTCTGGAAGGTGGTGCCGGCAGTTCGCACTATGATTATCCCGATCTCAACTATACCAGCAACAGCAGTTTTGTGCGTCTGGGCGTGGATAAAACCATTCTGAGCAGGCTTGGCCCCGGCGATTGGGATGCAGCTTTTTTCGGTCTGCGTTACGGCCTCGGTTTTATTCAGCGGGGTGAGGCTTCTTACCTCATCGTGGATTCTGTTTGGGGCAATAGCTCGGGACTGGTGCCGGCTAAAAATTTTATGGCTCATTGGGCCGAACTCACCGGCGGCGTGCGTGTCGAATTGCTGCATGGACTATTTGCCGGATGGGATGTGCGTGCCCGCTTTTTGCTGAATGGTCGTTCCTTTCAAGATTTGTCGCCGTCTTTCATTGCAGGTTATGGCAGGGGCGATAAGACTACGGTCTTCGATTTCAATTTTTATCTCCTCTACGCCATTCGATGGGGGAGTAAAGGCCCCGGGCATTAAGGCTCGCCGCTCTGTTCTTTTCCAATGACACAACTCGAATTTCTCTGCCAAGCATTGCCGGAACTCCTTGCCCGGATTGACCCTGCCACGCAGCCTGCATGGGGTAAACTGAACCTGCAACAGATGGTGGAGCATCTCGGCGATTCGGTACGCATCGCCAATGGTCGCGATCCTAAAACCTGCGTGACACCTGCTGAAAGACTGCCGGACATGCGTCGCTTCCTGCTTAGTGAAAAACCCTTTCGGGAAAACACGGTCAACATTCAGATGCCCGTTGATCCGGAGCCTTGTCGTTTGCCATCGCCGGAGGCAGCCATAGCAGCCCTGCGTGGTGAGCTGGATGCATTTGTAACGGCCTTTCAGGACGACTCTTCGCGCACCATTACCAATCCCTTTTTCGGCGATTTGAATTTCAAAGAATGGACGCAGCTATTGACCAAGCATTGCCTCCATCACCTGCGTCAGTTTGGGGTGGTGCCTGCTGCATCAACTGCAGATTTTGGCACATAAACAAATACGGAGCCGGTCGTTCGTTTGAAGCTGCCGATCTCCTGCATGTTTTGTTCAATCTCGTGGGTTCGTCGCGCAAGATCTTCTTCCGGGAAGCCGCCGGGATAAAGGAAGTAAGCCGTGTCACGGATGCTGCGGGTGAGCGCTCCGTAGTCATCACTCCACTTTAGCCGATGGGCGCCAAGCAGGGCTGAATACTTCGCCTTGTGCGGATGCAGTTCGGTGTAGTAGATGTAGGTTGGCACGGTGGCGTCATGAACGTAGAGCTGCGACCCTCGCCCGCCCCTCGCCTGAATCCAGTCCATGCCTGCAGTGATTTGATGAAAGCGATAGGGCTGAACAATGAATCGAAAACAAGTCTGTGCAATGGCATCGTAGCTCGCAACGATCACCAGCAGGCTGCCGGCAATCCAACGCAGGCCCGCCGCGCGCACCCGGACACGCAGTAATCGGTCGAAGCCCATGCCCAGCACCAGCAACCACAGTGGTAGCATGAAGAGGATGACGCGGGCTATCAGTGAAAATTGATGAAGCGCCGCAGCCAGCAACACCAGAAATATTGGTATGCCCAGCAGCATGAAAAGCCGCGTTTGCCGTCGCAACAGGTAGATGCCGCCCACTACCAAAAACACCACATTGCTCGCCACAGAGACGCCCATCCAACCGCCGACGTTGCCGAGGATGTCAAGCATTCGCTCCAGGTTGTGGTTCCATTCGGCAGCGGTTGTGGGCAAGAGGTATATGAAATACTCCCTATGAAAATTCTGCAGATAGCTGCTTTCAATTTGCGACCTCAGAATGCTGAAATAGTAAAGGGCGAATTGTGCTACCCATACCGATGCAATCATCGCCAAAGGCAGCAGCCGACTGAATTTTTTCTCACGGAGCACCGGCCAGGCATAATAGCAGCCAATACCCGCAAGGATAAATACCGAAGGCATCGAAGTCCAGATAGCAATTGAGCCTGCAAGCATCCACCGGAAAAGAAAACTGCCCGGCGACATTCGACTCTGCTCCCAACGCAAGGCCAGCCACAACAGCAGAAGCGCCACAAAAACATCGGGCATATACTGCTTGATTTCGGTGGAGTAGTCGAGGAAGATGAAGCCGCCGGCGAGGTAGCTCAGTGGTAGCCACAGCGCTTCGGGGTGCATCCATTTTTTTGCCAGCGAGAGAAACAAAAACAATGAGCCGATGCCGGAAAGCAGCGGATACAGCCGGAGACCTTTTTCACCCAACCCAAACAGAATGGAAGCCAGCTTTTCTACCCACAGAAAAACGGGTGGGGCATATTGCTCATAACTCAAAGGCTGCGCCAAGCCCGCAAAGCCTCGTTCTGCCAGGTTGCGAACGATGTTGGCTTCGTCAATAATCAAGTTTCGGTTTTGAAAAAAAAGCAACAGACGGAGTGCTATCCCAAGGCCAATGACAAACGCGATCAGCAGGCGCAGCAATGGCTCTTTCTTGCGAAGCAGTGCGAAGTAGGCTTGCATGGGGGTGGGCAAGTTAGGCAGCATCGGAGAAGCTTTGAGGAAGTAGCTGACACCGTCCGGTCTTCATCTTTTTTCTGATGGCCTGACGACATGCAAGCTTCGTTTCTCTCCGGCAGCAGGGCATCGCAAATCTTATCTTCGCCTTCTTTTTCGCAGCAGCAACATGGCTCTTATAAAATCCATCTCCGGCATTCGGGGTACGATCGGTGGTGCGCCGGGAACGGGTTTGACTCCTCTGGACATCGTTAAATTTTCAACCGCCTACGGAGCCTGGATCGCACAGCGGTCCGATAACCGCCACATCGTTATTGGAAGGGATGGCCGCATCTCAGGCGAGATGGTACGCAACCTCGTTGTCAGCACCCTCCAGGCGATGGGTTTTCAGATTACAGACTTGGGTCTCAGCACCACGCCCACCGTCGAGATTGCTGTCAAAGCAGAACAGGCAGCGGGTGGCATCATCCTGACCGCTAGCCATAATCCCAAAGAATGGAATGCCCTCAAGTTGCTCAATGAACACGGCGAGTTTATCTCGGCTGAAGACGGCGCCTGGATTCTGGATTATGCGGAGCACGGCAACCCCTCCTTCGCTGACGTCAATAAGCTGGGCAAGGTGGGCCTGAACGACACCTACCTTCAAAAGCATATTGACCTGCTGTTAGCACATCCGCTCGTAGACGTGAAGGCCATTCGCAGCAAAGGCTTCAAAGTGGTGGTAGATGCCATCAACAGCACGGGAGCACTCTTCGTGCCGCCGCTGTTGCGTGCGCTGGGTGTGAAAGACGTCAACGTGATCAATGAGGAAGTGACGGGCCAGTTTGCACACAACCCGGAGCCGCTGCCGGAGCATCTACGCGAGCTGTGCCGTGCCGTAGAGAAGGGGGGCGCTCACTTGGGTATCGCAGTGGATCCGGATGTGGATCGCCTCTGCTTTGTTTGCGAAGACGGGAGCCTGTTTGGTGAAGAATACACGCTCGTAGCTGTAGCCGATTATGTGCTGCAACATCGCAAAGGCAATACTGTAAGCAACATGAGCAGCACCCGCGCCCTGCGGGATGTTACCGAGAAGTACGGCGGCACTTATTACCCTTCGGCAGTAGGTGAGGTGAATGTGGTGAACCGGATGAAGGAAGTGAATGCCGTGATCGGTGGTGAAGGCAACGGTGGCATCATCGTTCCGGAATTGCATTATGGCCGCGATGCGCTGGCCGGCATTGCTCTCTTCCTGACGCACCTCGCCAAGAGCGGAAAAAGCACCAAAGGCCTTCGCAGTAGCTACCCCGATTACTTCATTTCCAAGAATAAGATTGAACTGGACGAGCGCCTCGATGTGCAGCACCTCTTTGCCCGCATCCGTGAGAAATATGCCCGCCAGCGCATCAATACCGAGGATGGATTAAAGATTGAATTCGAGCGGGATTGGGTACATCTGCGCACCAGCAATACCGAGCCTATCATCCGCATCTACGCCGAAAGCGTCAGCGAAACGATGGCTGAAAACATTGCCCGCAAGATGATGGCCGACATCCGTGAAGTGATGATGGAGCGTGCCTGAGTTGTGGCAAGCACCTTCTCTTTTCAGGCTCTTTTTTGAATGGCTTCTACCTGCTGCATAAAGGCAGTAGTGAGCTCGTCGGCATAGGCGCCGTAGGCATCTATCAACATGCCTTTGTGGCCGTCATTCGTTTCAATCTGATAAAGGATGCACTCATCACCCGGGTCGCTTTCACCTTCGAAGCGGTAGAAATTAACCACGCTGACTTCCTTCGGCTGATAGGCATGTCCTGGGGCTGCAGGACTCGTCATGCCCGCTACGGTTACTACAAAACTTTCAAGGTATCCGTGTTGCACTGCCTTGGCCATGACGGCTGAAAGGCTCTTCATTTCTGTGGCTTTGTCGTTGGCCTGGCTATAGTTGTGCAAAGGCCGGTTGGGCTGCGTCATAATGCGAATGCCGCTCCATGAAAAGCGGACAGCCCCTTAGCAATACTATCATGCCGCCCCCCGCCGATGCGGGTCTTCAACCTATTTTTTCAAGCGCTTCTAACACATGAAACACCGCCGGGCATACCGTTGCATTTTTCAGCGTGAGCGGAACGCGCTTCAGAAGCACATCCTCATCGGTGTAAGGGTAGCGCCGGCAATCGGAGGGCCGGTCTTCGTAGATGCTGCAATAATTATCGTCGCCTAAAAAAGGGCAGGGCGATGACTGCACCACAAAATCACCGTCTTCATCCAGCCGCAGGTAACGCTGAATCAGTTCACCTTCTTTCAGCCGCAGGCGCCGCGCAATGCGCGTGATGTCGGGTTGTTTGAAGCGTGGTGAATAGTTTTTGCAGCAATTGGCGCAGCTTAGGCAGTCAATTTTTGAAAAAGCCTCCTCATGCAGAGCCGGCAGGGCACGCAGCATTTTGTTGCGATTGCCCCGTTCCAAAAGGCGTTTAAAAACCTTCTGCTTTTCGCGTGCTGTTTTTTGCCACTGCTCCATCGCCTTAAAATTGTTCCCGATTCAATGGAATGGGGGAAGAGGGGATGATTGCGCTATCGTCACGATTCTTGAAGGGGGAGGACATCTGCAACCGGGTTTCCCATTCGTTTCATGATATAGTTTGTTTGCCCTTCCAATTCCTGAGCGTTGATTTCAATCAGGGTGTCCACGTGATCGTTTTTCAGAAAAAGAACGCTTGAAGTGGTTAGCCCTGTTTTGTTCTGAAGCTCAAATTTCCGGTCCCAATACACGTTCTGCCGCACGGAGTCCATGAAATTTTCGAGGTCAATACGATCGGCGTGTGCAGCTATTACGTAGGTGACGCGTGGGTCAGAAAGGAAGCGGGTCACCAGCTTTGCCAGATGCTGGTTGCAGGGAATGCAGCTATTGTCTGCAATCACAATGACCGTTTGGGTGGAGTCGCTCAGGTGGAAATTGGGCAGCGACTTGATGGAATCGAGGAGAAGCCCTCCTTTATTGGATTGTGTGTGGCAGCCCGCCATCAGAAGCGCTGCTGTCAGTATGTACCGTAGCTTGATCATCACAAACGAATTTGAATAGTTGGTAACGGGTGTCTCGTGGGTCTTCCGAATAGATTCTTATCCAAATTCCCTCAGGCGAGCAGAAAATGGTTTTGGGTATGAATTGCTCTTTCCCGAAAGGAATCTCCGCCAGCTTATGCAGCGAGGTGTCATACACCAACAGAGACCAGGCCCGGTGCTCCCATTGTTCGTTGGGTGGAACATCGGCAGCGACTTCGTGATAAAAGGGCATATACAGATACCCTCGATAAGGATCGTAAGTCATCGCGGGACATACTGCACCAATAGGAAAAGCTTCTGAAAGAGGAGCGCTGTCGTAGATGTTTTTTGGACGTCGAATTCCAAGTTGTATTGAAGGCGAAACCAACTTCTTTGCGGCTACTATTTGATTGCTGATGAGGTCATACTTGTAGAGACTATCCCGATAGCCTGAATTGTAAAAGATATGCTTTCCGTCTGTCGCAAATGTGGCAATGGCGAAGTTGTCGGGCACGGCAGGGTAGGGTTGATATCTTGTCTGAATCCCTTTTAGGAAGTAAGTGAAAGAAGGGCTGTCTGAGCGTAGGTTATTGATTCGGACGATAGGAGCACTCTTTATTTCATCTGCAAACATCTTTTTGAATTCTGCCTCAGGAATGTTCGGGCTATCGAGTATATAGGCAATAAATGCCAGTATAGAATTTCGATCCTCAAGCAACTCCACATTTGTTGGGTCAATGAGAGCACGATGTCCTGCGTGCTTATCTCCGTAGACAACAATATGGCTGACATGCCCAGTTCGGTCTACATTGCATTTTGAGTCGGTCGAATAAGACATGGCTACAAACGTATCTTTATTCAGAACGGCAACCCCATTTACTTCTTGCAGTGTTTCTACGGCCTCATCCAACGGCGTCAGTTGAAGCTGTCTGCCATTAGAATCGCATAGAGCCACGTATTTCTTGGTCTTTGTTTGTGCGAAATAGAAAATCGTCTTGCCCTGCTCGTCGCGAAAGGTGCCGCTATTGTAGGGCTTGGGTGCCAGCGGAATATCGAATCGTACTGCTCGTAGCTTTTCAAGTCTTAGAGAAAAAGACGAAGTAGCATTATCGGAATTGCTACAGGAATAGGCTAGCAAGGAGATTCCGCAAAGCGAAATTGCAATCCATTGAGAAACAAAAGGGTTGTCCATGTGGGATATAACTTGTATGAGCGTGGTTAGCAATGGCGAACACCACTTCCAGTTATTCCTCTTTCTCCCCAACCCTCACAAATTCATCTTCTCCATGATCCGCTCCAGGTCTTCATCGCTATAAAATTCGATGCTTACCTGGCCTCGCCCGTTCTTCTTGCGCTCTAATCGGACGCGGGTGGAAAAGTGAGAGGCCATGCTGTCTTCGATGCGCTTAAAGGCCGGCGGCAATTTCTGCTCCGTCTTGCGTGTAACGGCTCCCTGCGAGGGCGCTGCTTCTTCGGCCAGTCCTTTCACCAGTGCTTCTGTCTGCCGCACCGACAGGCCTTTTTCTCTCACCTCCCGAAAGGCATACAACTGATGGTCCACCTGCTCCAGCCCGATGATGGCCCGGGCATGGCCCATGCTGAGTTCGCCATCGCGCACGGCTTTCTGAACGTCGGGTGGCAGGCGCAGCAGGCGCAGATAATTGGCCACCGTGCTCCGCTCTTTATTCATCCGATCAGCTACACCTTCCTGCGTCAGGTTACACTCATCCATCAGCCGCCGATACGACAGGGCGATTTCAATGGCGTTGAGGTCCTCGCGCTGCAAGTTTTCCAACAGTGCCAACTCCAGCAGGCCATTGTCGTCAGCGGTACGCACATAAGCGGGGATGTCTTTCAACCCTGCCATTTTCGAGGCGCGCCAACGCCGTTCTCCCGAGATGAGCTGATATTTTCCGTTAGCCAGGCGGCTCAGCGTGATGGGCTGGATGATGTCGTGCTGGCGGATGCTGTCGGCCAGTTCCTGCAGGGCTACTTCATCAAAATCGCGACGCGGCTGCATCGGGTTGGGCACAATCAAATCAATGGGGATGCGCGCGCCTGCCACGCCTTCCTTATGGCCCGGCAATGAAGAGGTGCCTTCCATCTGAGGGCCTGCATTGGCTGCCAGCTCCTCATCAATATTGTTCAGCAATGCCCGGATGCCCTTGCCCAGTGCCTGCTTGTTTTTCATCGGGTTATTACTGCTGGCCGCCATCCTCGGTGATTTCAAAAATTTTATCCTCGTTCTTGATTTTCGTCATGTCGTTCTTCTGCAGGATTTCTTTTGCGAGGTTGAAATAATTCACGGCTCCCGTGCTGTCTGCATCATACATCAGCGCCGGTTTGCCAAAGCTGGGCGCCTCTCCCAGCCGCGTGTTGCGGTGGATGATGGTATGAAAAACAGTCTGCCCGAAATGGTTCTTGATTTCTTCCACCACCTGATTGCTCAGGCGCAGCCGTCCGTCATACATCGTCATCAGGATGCCTTCAATCTGCAGCGAAGTGTTGATGCGCGTCTGCACAATCTTGATGGTGTTGAGCAGCTTGCCCAGGCCTTCCAGCGCGAAGTATTCACACTGCACCGGTATCAGCACGCTATCTGCTGCCGTCAGCGCATTCACCGTGATCAGGCCCAGCGAAGGCGAGCAGTCTATGATGATGAAGTCGTACTCGCGGCGGCTTTGCTGCAGGGCATCGCGCAGGATGTGCTCACGCGAGGGATGATTGATCAACTCAATCTCGGCACCCACCAAATCCAGGTGCGAAGGAATCAGGTTCAGATTGGGCGTCTCCGTCTGCAGCACCACCTGGCTCAGTGGCGTTTCATTCACCAGGCAGTCATACAGCGAAAGCTGCACATTCTTCAGGTCAAAACCATTGCCCGTCGTGCTGTTTGCCTGCGGGTCGGCGTCAATGAGCAGCGTCTTAAAGTCAAGCACCGCCAGCGATGCCGCCAGGTTGATGGCCGTAGTGGTCTTCCCTACGCCGCCTTTCTGATTTGCTATTGCAATTACTTTGGCCATATCTGAGTGAGGGTTCGCCCCGAGGCGTCCGTTCCTGAATGCTTTGAAGTTGTTCCTGCCTGCCCAGCCTTCCGCGCTTTTCCCGATACACTTTTTTTGAGTCAGCTACATTTCGCTACCCATCTTCCGTTGCGTCGCACACTTCGGCTTTTTCAGCCCTCATCTGCTGTTCCCGGAAGATGCAGAGGGCTGCAACAGGCAGGGGCTACACAGGCGCGCAAACTTACACCCGCCATCCCCTTTCAACACGTCCTAAACCACCGTGGTGGATAACTTAAGAGCGCAGCCTGGAAGCTCTTATACCTTTGGCCTCTTCATGATTACGGTCATCTCCGGCACCGCCCGCGCAGACAGCTACACCTTGCGGCTTGCCGGCATCTATCATCGTCTCCTGCAGGACCTGGGCCAGGACGCCCGGCTCCTTTCCCTCGAAGGCCTCCCTGTCTGGGACCGAACCCCCCAACTGCTGGAGGTGGAACAACAACTCCTCATTCCCTCCGAGCGCTTCGTCTTCGTTATGCCCGAATACAACGGCTCCTTCCCCGGCAGCCTGAAACAGATGATGGACAACTCCGATATCCGCAAATGCTGGTGGGGCAAGAAGGCCATGCTCACGGGCGTGGCTGTGGGGCGTGCCGGCAACCTCCGCGGCCTCGACCATATGACCGGCGTGCTGCAATACCTACGGGTCGCCGTCTATTGGGATAAGCTGCCCATCTCGCGCATCAATGAAGAGCTGAATGCCGAGGGCCGTCTGCTCAAACCCGAAACTGATACCGTCATCCGCAACCAGGTGCAGGGCTTCCTTCAATTTTGAACGAACCACTGATCCTTTCAAAAACCGCATCAAGTGTCACTCCGCTTTTTCATTGTCCTGGCCATCATCCTGTTGGCGGAGTTTTACGCCTTCGTACTGATGCGCACGGTGCTCCGTAGCCTACCACAGGTCTGGCGGATTTCCCTGCTCAGCCTCTACATCATCGCCACGCTTGCCACCTGGGCCGGTGTCGTCTTCTTCCGCGTCATTGACTGGGCGAAACTGCCGCACCTGCTGCGCAATATCTACATCGCCTTTGCCCTGGGCCTGAGCATTGGCAAGCTGCTGGTGCTGGTGGTCATGCTCGTGGACGACCTGCGACGACTTTGCCTCTGGGTCATCAGCCTGTTCTATACGGGCGGCACAGCCGGTGCTCCTCAAGTGCCTGCTGCCTCATCGGGTATTGACCGTTCTCAGTTTTTGACGCGTCTGGCACTGGGTATCGGTGGTCTTTCCCTGGCAGGCTTTCTCTACGGCATTTCCAACCGCTACGATTATCATATCCGCCGGATCAAACTGAAATTCCCCAAGCTGCCTGCTTCGATGCACGGCCTGAAAATCCTGCAGATTTCAGACATCCATTCCGGCTCTTTCGACAACCATCAGGCAGTGCTCCGCGGCGTTTTGAAGGCCATGGCCGAGGAGCCGCATATAATAGTCTTCACCGGCGATTTGGTGAACAATCATTCTGAAGAAATCCTGCCCTACATGGATATCTTCTCGCAACTGCGGGCACCTATGGGCGTCTATTCCACCCTTGGCAATCATGACTATGGCGATTATGTGAGCTGGCCCTCGGCAGCCGCCAAGGCCGAAAACCTGGAGCGCCTCAAGAGTTATCATGCGAAAATGGGTTGGAAGATGCTCAACAATGAGCATGTGGTGTTCCGCAATTATGATGGCTGCCTGGCGCTGATTGGGGTGGAAAACTGGAGTGCCAAGCCGCAATTCCCTAAGCACGGCGACCTGGCTGCGGCCTGCAAGGGCATGCCCGAAGATGTGAATGTGAAAGTGCTGCTCTCCCACGACCCCTCACACTGGGATGCACAGGTGCGCACCGACTACAAAGACATAGACCTCACGCTCAGCGGCCACACCCATGGTATGCAATTCGGTGTGGAGATTCCCGGCTTCAAGTGGAGCCCTGTTCAGTACATGTACAAGGAATGGGCAGGCCTGTATCAGGAAGGCAGCCAGTACCTCTACGTCAATCGGGGATATGGCTTCCTGGGCTATCCGGGCCGTATCGGCATCCTGCCGGAAATCACGCTGTTCACCTTAGTGTAGCGAAGCCGCCTCACGCAGGATGCGGGCAATGAGCTGGGGGCGGGGTTGCAGCAATTCCTGACGTGCTTCCGCCAAAAATTCCTGCATCGAAGCCAATAGTTCGTCCAAGCTTTGACTGACAGGCATACGACGCGCCGGCAGACTGCGGCCGGTAGAAGAACGATGCGACTGCGGGAAAAAATGAGAGCATAGAGTTTGGTCCATTCAGAGCAACATTTCAGCTTCAAACGCGAGGCAGGATAGCATATTGCATGAAGGCACTTCAGTTTTTGAGAACCTTCACAAAGCCGCCTTCGGGATGCTTGATCCATTGGCGATTGGCCGTGGAATAATTTTTCTTAGTTGTCCTCCATCGCAAATCCTATCATGTCCGGATCTGACCTTCTTACCATTGGCATCACCGGTGGCAGTGGCTTCGTGGGGCGCTATCTGGCCCGGCGCCTGCTGGATGTGGGCCACCGGGTGGTGGTGCTGGGCCGGCGGAGCAAGCCGGACGTGCAAATGGGCCTCCATCATGCAGTGTGGCAGCCCGACAAACAGCAGATAGATGGCGATGCACTGAGCGAGTTGGACGCAGTGATTCACCTGGCGGGGGCCGGCATTGCAGACCGTCGGTGGACCGCTTCGCGAAAACAGATTTTGTACAACAGCCGGGTGCCGGCCACGCGATTCCTTCATGAAGCACTGAAGCGATATGCCAGCCGATGCAAGGTGTTTGTGTCGGCCTCTGCCATTGGCTATTATGGTGCTGATCGCAACGGTGGCGCTCCTTTTCGCGAAGCGGACCAACCGGCTGATGATTTCATTGGCCATCTCTGTGCAGATTGGGAAGCGGCGACCTTCAGCACTTCCAACCGCTACCGGACAGTGGCCTTGCGCACCGGTATCGTGCTGGGGAATGAAGGGGGTGCATTGATGCGACTGGCGCAGCCCTTGTCCTTTGGATTGCGCCCGATCCTGGGAAACGGCGAGCAGATGATGAGCTGGATTCACCTCGAAGACTTGGCGGGCATCTATGTGGCAGCAGTTAGTGATGTGCGCTATTCAGGAGCCATCAATGCTGTGGCACCCGAGCCGGTTTCGTATCGCGACATGATGCACACACTGACGCAGGCCCTGGGCCAACGCAGCGCCGCCATGCACGTGCCGGAGTGGTTGCTTCGGATGCGGGTAGGGGAGCTGGCCGGTGAATTGCTGAAGAGCTGTACGGTGAGTGCAGACAAGTTGCTGGGCCTCGGATTTGCCTTTCAATTTCCCAGCCTGGGGCAGGCGCTCCGCAATCTTTCCGGAAGCCGGCAGCAGAACGGATAACACACACCGCTCAACCGTCTGTAGCGAGGGTGATAACCGTATTTTCGTGGGCCTCAACCAAGCACCCAATTACACCATGAATCTGCTTTGTATAGACTGGGGCAACACGCTGGTAAAGGCAGGCGTTGCAGATGCTACCGGAAATTTTATTGCACAGGAAAGCTTCCGTGCAGATGAAGCGCAAGAACGTTTGCTAGCCCTGATTCAGAGCCAGAAACCGAGAGCTTCTATCCTGTGTTCTGTAGTGAATCATGACGAGCAGATAGAGGCCATGCTATCCGAGCACACGCATTTTGTGAAGCTGGGTCCGCGCACGCCACTGCCTATCATGAATGCCTATTTCTCCAGCGACACCCTGGGCATGGACCGCCTGGCGGCTGTAGCCGGTGCCCACGCAGAACATCCTGATAAGAACAACCTTGTGGTGGCCATGGGCACCTGCATCACCTACAATTTCATTTTGAAAAATGGAGCGTTTCGTGGAGGAGCTATTTCCCCCGGCTATCAGATGCGCCTGGATGCGATGCACCACTTCACCGATGGCCTGCCCGAAGTGCCGCGTGAAGGAGCCACCCTGCTGCTGGGTTATGACACGGCAACCTGCATGCGCAGCGGTGTTGTGTTTGGCATTGCAGCAGAAATAGACGGGATGGTGGCCGATTTCATGAATGAATACGGAGAGTTTCACGCGGTTTTAACCGGTGGAGACGCGCCCTTTTTTGCACGCCATATCAAAAGCGGGATATTTGCCGACCCTCAAATCATCCTGAAGGGTCTGTATCAAATCCTGAAGCATAATGTGCGATTTCTCCGTTAGACGGCTGATGGCTGCTGCCTTGGTGTGTACCGCCACCGCGGCTGCTGCGCAAAACGGCAATTCCAATAAAGAGAACGATCCCTACAGCCGCTATGGAATTGGAGAAATGCTTACCGGCACCAATATCCTAAA
>JAMIQN010000045.1:0-4239 GCA_035914595.1 Chitinophagaceae bacterium
AATCCTATTTGCAGAGCGGCCTTTCTAAAGGTGGCAGCCTTGAACTTTGCCGCGATCATTAAAAACGAAACAGATGAAAGTCCTGACCGGAAAAAAAGCCCCCTTGTTCAAGGCAGAGGCCGTCGTCAATGGTGTTGAATTCGTTGAGAATTTTTCGCTGGAGCAATACCTCGGTAAGAAGAATGTCGTGTTCTTCTTCTACCCCATGGATTTCACCTTCGTGTGCCCCACGGAGCTGATTGCCTTCCAGGATAAGCTCGCCGAATTTGAAGCCCGTAACACAGCCGTTGTTGCCTGCTCTACCGACACCAAATTCAGCCACTTTGCCTGGCTCAATACCGAACGGAATCATGGTGGCATCAAAGGCGTGAGCTACCCGATTGTGGCGGATGCCTCCAAGATGATTGCTATCAACTACGGCGTGCTTGCCGGCGAATACAGCCACACAGACCAGGGCCTGAGTTTTGAAGGGAACCCCGTCGCTTACCGCGGCCTGTTCCTGATTGACAAAGAAGGCACTGTTCGGCACCAATTGGTAAATGACCTGCCACTGGGCCGCAGCGTGGATGAAACCCTGCGCATGGTAGATGCCCTGGCATTTCACGAAGAAAATGGCGAAGTTTGCCCGGCAGACTGGAACAAGGGCAAAAGCGGTCTGAAAGCAACGGCAGAAGGCATCAGCAGCTACCTCGCCGAACACTCCAACTAAACCAGGAGCGGCTTGTCCGCTTCCCTATTCAACTTTCAGATGCCGGTGTCAAAACCGGCATCTTTGCATTTCCAATGAAACCGCAGCGCCTGCGCGTCACCAAACGCTTTACGATGGATATGGCTCACGCCCTTTGGGGCTATGATGGGCCTTGTAAGAATATCCACGGCCATACCTATCACCTCAGCGTGACCCTCATTGGCACTCCCACTCAAGCCCCCGACCATGTGAAGCTTGGGATGGTCATTGATTTTGGCGACCTGAAACGCCTTGTTCATGAGCACATCATTTCCCGCTTCGACCATGCCCTGGTGCTCAATGAGGCCGCTCCTTACTCCCAGTCGGACCTGATTACTTCTGAATTTGAAAAGGTGATTTTGGTGCCCTTTCAACCTACCTGCGAAAACCTGCTCCTGCATTTTGTAGCAGCCTTACAGGGGCATTTCCGGGACGAGCCGGCCCTTATTTCTGCACGGCTGGAAGAAACGCCGACATCGTATGCAGAATGGACGGCAGAGGATAATTGAGGATGGCTATGGTTAAGAGACTTATCCTTCATAACTCTCTCATTTATTGGCTGAAGGACAATTGAATCCTTTCAAAGGAACTCCCTTGCGTAGGATGCCCAAAAAAAGAAAGGCCCGGCATTGATTGCGCCAGGCCTTTCATTATTGAATGTCAATCCTTACTTAAAGTCCCCCGCCTTAATCAGCGTTGCCTTTTCAGGATTGAAATACTTCTTGATAGCAGTATTGACCTGATCAACTGTCAGTGCGGCAATCTTATCATCAATCTGCTGGCTGAAGGCCATGGTGCGGCCAATGAACAGGTCATTGGAAAGGGCGCCTGCCAGGCCGGCATCATTCGCGCGGCTCGTAGCCCGGCTTTGCAGCAGGCCACTCTTTGCCCCCTTCAGTTCGTCTTCGGTAATGCCATCTTTCACAATGCGGTCCATCTCTTCGCGCCAGGCTGCTACCAGCTTGGCCTTATTGTCCGGATTGTAAATCGCGTAGGACACCAGAGCCGCATCATCATCCAATGAAGGCACCGAAAGCTGCGAGCCTACACCATAGGAAATGCCTTCCTTCTGCCGAATGCGCGTTGCAAGGCGGGAATTGAGAAAGCCTCCACCAAGGATGTAGTTGCCCATCATCAGCGCTGCATAATCCGGGTCGCTATCGCGCAATTGCAGAGGCTGTGCAGAGAAGAAGATGGCCATCTTCTTGTCGGGGGTTTTGAACTCAAGGTCCTTTACCGCAACATCATGGTAGGGGCGCGCCACGCGGGTATAGCTCTTCACGGCATTCCAGTTGTCAAAAATTTTGTTCAGCTTTTGCTTCATGGCCTCCTTATCAAAGTCGCCCACAATGGCACCGGTAGCAGAGGAGCCGTTGTAGTAGTCGGCATGGAACTTCTTGAGGTCGTCCAGCGTTACAGCCTTGTAAGCCGCCACCGATTCATCAAAGCTCATCGGGTACAGGATATGGCCCTTCGGGAAGTTGTTCAGGCTGCGCTGAAGTGCTTGGCTGGCAATAGCATTGGGCTGGCTGCGCTGGCTTTCAATACCGGCCAGGTCTTCGTCAATGAGCGTCTTGAATTCGTCCGCAGGGAATGCAGGCTGATGCAGGATTTCGTCCAGCCAGTCCAGCACGGCAGGCAGGTTTTGCCGGGTGCTCGTAATGCTGATGTTCACATTCTGGCCGCTGCCTGAAATATTGAGCTTGGAGGAAAGCTGATCCAGTGCTTCGTTGATTTGGGCGCGCGTATGCTTTTGGGTGCCGCGCATCAGCATGTCAGCCGTGGCATCTGCAATGGCAGCCTTGTTCATCATACTGCCTTCATCACCGAGGCGCAGGGTAAAACGGGCTTCCACCACGTTGCCACGGGTGCTCTTTTCCAGCAAAGCCATTTTGGCTCCGGAGGTGAGCTTGAAGGTTTCCGTACGCTTGTCAATGTTGGCAGGGGTTGCATCAAAAGCTTCGCCTGCTGCGAGGGCTTCGCCACCCTTGTAGTTGTCCACCAGCTTAGCCACATCGGGGCGTGTAGGGATGGTAGCGCGGTCGGGCTTATCTGTGGGAATGAACAGGCCTGTGGTACGATTGCTTGTCTTCAGATACTCTTTTGCCACGCGAGCCACATCGCCGGTGGTCACTTTTTTCAGTTCGTCCCGATAGATGAAAGCGAGGCGCCAGTCGCCCTGAGCAATAAACTCGGACATCACCAGGCCCGTCACGTTTGACTTGCGGAAAATATTTTCAAAATCAGCCAGCAGCTTGGTTTTGGCACGGTTCACTTCGGCATCGGTCGGTGGGTTCTTCACCACGTTTTCAATGCTCGCATACAAGGCATTCTTTGCGCTATCCAGCGACTTTTCCTTCGACACGTTTGCGTTGAAGTAGATGACACCCGGGTCGTGCTTGCCTTCTGCATAAGCATAGGCCGAGCTGGCCAACCCCGGTTTCACGAGGGCCTTGTACAGGCGGCCTTCCGGCTCGCTGCTCATCACCTCCGCCAGCACGTCAAGGGCGGGATAATCCGGATGGGCACCTGCACAGATATGGTAGGCACAGGCTACAGCCTGCTCATCACCCACGCGGCGCAGCGTTACCAGCCGCTCGCCATCCTGTACCGGCTCTACGGTATAGTCAGGCTGCAAAACACGTGTGGGGCGTGGGATCGGCCCGAAATATTTGTTAATCAGCGCGAGGGTCTTCTGCTCATCAATTTTGCCGGTTACCATCAGCACGGCATTATCGGGTTGATAATACTTCTTGTAAAAAGCCTTCAGGTTCTGAATAGGAACGCGCTCAATATCTTCCTTCGAACCGATGGTGCTCTTTCCGTAGTTGTGCCACAGATAAGCCGTGCTCATAATGCGCTCATTGAGGATGCGGGCGGGGTTGTTTTCGCCGCGTTCAAACTCGTTGCGCACCACGGTGAACTCGCTTTGCAGGTCTTCATTCCGGATGAAGGAATTGACCATCCGGTCGGATTCCAGGTCGAGCGCCCAGTTCAGATTTTCGTCCGTCGCGTTGAAGGTTTCGAAATAGTTGGTGCGGTCGTCGCTGGTGGTGCCATTGGGCGAAGCTCCGTGCGAGCTCAGCTCTGCCGGAATATTCTTGTGGCGGGTGGAACCTTTGAAGACCATATGCTCCAGGAGGTGGGCCATGCCACTTTCCCCATAACCTTCCAAACGGCTGCCTACGAGGTAGGTGATGTTGACGGTGATGGTTGGCTTGCTCTGGTCGGGGAAGAGCAATACGCGCAGGCCATTGGGCAATTCATATTCTGTAATGCCTTCAACAGAGCTCAGCTTTTTAATGCCAGCAGTGCCGGACGCGGAGGTATTGGCGGCTTTCGGCGCGGCCTTCTTTTGCGCTTGCGCAAGCGGAGCTACAGCCAGCAAACTGCAGGCAAGCACAGCCGTAGAAATTCTAAGAGATCGCATGGAAGTCTCAAGCTTGGTTTTCGTGAATCGCGAATGTAGGATGCACGGCACCCCAGCCCGCTATCAACGGCTATTTTGAGGG
>JAMIQN010000046.1:0-4548 GCA_035914595.1 Chitinophagaceae bacterium
GGTCAGCACCGCTACAGTCACCATTTCGCTGAGCAGGCCCAGCACGTAGCTGTTGGCGAGGAGCCGCGTCTGTGTCATCACTTCACTCACTTTATCGCGATTGTTTGAAGAGAAAAGACCGATGATGAAGCGCTGCAAAAGCCTACGGTGCGTCAGCATAAAAAAGGTGAAGACGAAAACGAAAATGGTCCAGATGATGAAGCCGGCCACACCCAGCACCAGGTCTTGCACCAGCGCCGACGCATTATGTACCAGAAAAGAAGTTGCCTCGTTGAGGTAGGTCAGTTGGCGGCTTGCATCCACCTCATACTTTGTGGCAACCCATTCCTGAAAATGCTGAATCCATTCCTGCAGCCTTCCACCGAGCCGCGGCAGGTCTTTGCTGAACTCCACCACCTGCGCGCCTAACAGATAAGAAACACCGGAAACAAACAGCACAAACACCAGCACCGACACAAACGCAGCCAGTCCCGAAGGCAGACGCCAACGCTCCAGCAACCGCATCAGCGGCAGCAACATCAGAGCGATGAGCACGGAGAAAAACAGCGGGATGATCAGCGCCTTGGCACGACTCATCATTTCGGCAATGAGCACAATGCACAGGAGGATGCCCGCCAGGCGCGCATAAAAAGGAAGCCGGATCGGTTGTCGTTCCTCCATCACCGTAAATCTATTCGATTCGATACACCGGATAGCGCATATATCCCGGTTCCATCCAGCGGCTGTGGCGATAGACGTAGAAGAGCTGTGCTTCCGGGTCGGCTGCAAAGGCGGTGTCTGTAGCTTTCTTCTGCTCTAAAGCAGCTTTCAGCGAGGGGTTCTTGCGCAGCACTTCTGTTGCCACATCTTCCCAACGGTAATCACTGTAGCCTTCCTTGCGCTGCAGCACGGCATCGAAAAAGCCCCACGCGAAATAGGAGTCGTCTCCCTGCGGCTCCAACATTTCAATCAGGAAACGACGGAAAGGATGCCCCTCAAGGTCTATGAGATAATCGCCCTTCAGAAAATGCATGTGCACAGGCTTCGCCGACACATGAATATCGTAGTGCTTGTAGTGCCCTTCGTAAGGCTTCGGTAATGTCTTGAAGCTGTCAATGGTGTAGGCGCTCACCAGCATGGTGGTGTCTGCCTGCAGCTCGTACATGTCCAGGTGGTTGCTGGCCGCCAGCCTTGCAATCACCTCATGCCAGCCCCGCGGAATGACGTAGGCTTTTGGTGCCCTCACCCATTGCTCGGGCCGGTAATGATCCTGAATCGGCACCTGCATGTGGAAGGGTCTGGAGTGGTCGTAGTACAGGCGTGGTTTGCCGGTCACCTCACTGGGTTTGTAGGCCGCCGTATAGCCGTCAAAGGACCACAAAGTGGTATGGCCATCGGGCTTCCAGCTCAGTGGAAATTCCTGCTGCTGTTGCACCGCCGCCCGGTCTTTTTTGCGAAGCGCCAGAATGGTATCGCGCTCTTTTCCCGCCACGCTGATGATGTTTTTCATCAGGGCATAATCAGCATCTACGCGTTGCGCAAAAGGCTTCAGCATGTGGGCTTCGGCCACCCAGGCGATAGAATTAAAAAGTGCCGCATAGCCGGATGAAAAGCGAGGCGGATCATAGAAGGCCACCCAGCCTTTGTCGGGTGTCTCTTCGGCATTTACATAAGGCACCATCGGGAAGCCGGAAGCCGCCATGCTCTGATAAAGCAAGGGGTCCAGCCGCCGGCGGAAATAGCTGCCCAGCGCGCCGCCCAGCTTGTCGTACTGCGTGGAAAGCAGCGTCATCACATGCTGGTAGTCGGCGCCATCGCTGACGTGATTATCCAGAAAGATGGCAGGATCATAGCGGAAATAGAGGTAGGAGAAAACCCGGCTTTCCAGCGCATCCCTTTTCGTGAAATCCCGATTCAAATCCAGATACTCTGAATTACCCCGAAAGCCATAGAAAGGCGGGCCGACCTGATTCACACGAGTGCTGTTGTTGCGGTTGAGCGCCCCTCCGATATTATACACCGGAATAACGGCCAGGCTCACGCCTTGAGGCATAGTGAGGCGTCCTTCGGCGAGGTCGCGGAGCAGCATCATGGTAGCGTCAATGCCGTCCGGTTCGCCGGGGTGAATGCCGTTATTGATGAAGATGGTGAGCACACCGGGCCTGCGCGCTGTCTGCGGCGGAAAGGTGACGACATGCAGGGGATAGCCCGCATCCGTATTACCGAAAGAATCGAGACCGATGCGGCCCGTTTCCCGCGCTAACTGACGGTAAAAGGCAATGCACTCTTCATAAGTGGCGCTCTCTTTTCTACCCGATTTTTCAAAAGGAGTGAGCATCGTCTTAGCCTCCAGCCCTCCAGCCATCACGCACAGCAGCGCGATGAAAATGGGTTGAAGCAAGCAGCAGAATCGCATCCTGAATAGTTTTTTCGAAACAAGAAAATCACGGCCTCAGAAGGGCATTTCAGAAGCGGATGGTACGTCTTCCGGTTAGAAGATGCCGAGGAATTTCTTCCGCTCCACATACACCCGTTTCATGCGGATATCCGTTTCCGGACGGTCATTACGGTCGCGCTTCATGTTTGCGATTTTATCTGCCACATCCATCCCGGAAATCACCTGACCAAACACGGTGTAATTGCCGTCCAGATGTGGGGTGCCGCCTTTTGTCTTGTACACCTCGCGTTGTGCTGCGCTGAATTTGTGTCCTGTGCGCTGTTCAATTCGGTCGAGCTCTTCGTCGGTGTATTTCTTGCCGATGACGATATAAAACTGGCAGCCGCTGGAGGCCTTTTGGGGGTTGTTGTCGCGGGCAGCACCAAGGGCCCCGCGTTGGTGGAAAAGGTTGCTGTCAATCTCGGCAGGGATGCGATACTTAACGTCTCCATCTCCGAGCAATTTGCCCGGTGTGGCATATTTCGAATCGGGGTCACCACCCTGGATCACGAAGCCGGGAATGACGCGGTGAAACAGCAGGCTGTCGAAGAAATGGGCCTTAGCCAGCTTCACCATATTGTCCCGATGCTTCGGGGTTTCATCATACAGTTCGAGTACCATTTTCCCCGAGTCCGTTTCGATGACGACACGGGTGCGGCGGGCACCGGCAGAAGTAGCAATGAGCAGAGAGAGAGCAAGCAAAAAGACACGCATGGGAGAGTAAGTTTTCGAGGCCATTTGGCAACTGCGCGGCATAATTACAACAAACTACATTCGCCCTTATGGCCAAAGAAAGGCTGTCCACGCTTCATTCCCGGCTTCATTATCGCGGTGCAGAATCTCTGCCGCGTTCTGCCGATGCACCTCTCTATTCTGTCTTCAGCTACTCGCAGACGGACTTGCTGGAACGCAATGAACCGAATGCTGCCGCCTGTGCCAAGTACAAAGACAACGGCCATATCAGTTGGATCAATGTGGATGGACTTCGTCCCACGCAGGTGCAAAAACTCTGTGAGCTGTTTGGCATCCATCCCCTCACGGTAGAAGATATCCTCGCGCGCAGCGAGCGGCCTAAAGTGGACGAGGCGGCCACGAATATTTTTTGTGTGCTTCCGCAAATGTTTTTTGATGAAAAAAGCAACAGCATCGTGCTGGAGCAGGTGAGCATTGTGCTGGGAAAAGACTTCGTACTGTCCTTTCAGGAAGAGAAGGAGAATGATGTGTTTCATTCCGTGCGGGCACGCCTCCGCGATCCCGAAAGCAAGCTGCGACAGCGCGGTCCTGATTACCTCGTGTATAACCTGCTCGACGTGATTGTGGACTCCTACTTCGATGTGCTGGAGCGTCTCGCCGAACGCCTTGAAGGTCTCGAAGAAAGTGTGGTGCGCAGCCAGACAAAACAGCAGCTCGCTGCCATCAGTGAATTACGTCGTGATGTAGCTACCGTGCGCCGCGCTGTGCTTCCCGTGCGCGAATTGGTGGCGCGTTTTGTGCGCTCCGATTCGGAGCTGCTGGCCGAGCAGAATGAAAAGTATTTCCGCGATGTGCTGGACCATACCATCCAGGCCAACGACTTCATAGATGCGCATCGCGACAGCCTGATGAACCTCCAGGACCTCTACGTCAACCAAATCAATTTGCGGATGAATGAGGTGATGAAAATCTTCACCCTCTTAGCTACGCTCATGGCGCCGGCCACCGTCATTGGCGGCATCTTCGGTATGAACTTCTCCCACATGCCGCTACTGGAAGGTCGCTATGGTTTCGACATTGCCGTGCTGTTGATGCTGCTCTGCCCCGCACTGATGATTCTCTGGTTTAAGCGCCGCGGCTGGTTCTGATTTCTTGCATCAAAAAAGCCGCCCCAATCATGGACGGCCTTTCTGATGGACGGCAAAACCTGCAGACTTCCTGTCGCAGTTTTTCCTGCTTAGAAATTGAAATTCAAACCGGCTTTGAAGATGGCTATATCATAGCCCACTTCGGCCCAGGCGCCTACTGCTTTCGCAAAATTGTACTTCGCACCTACGAACGGCGCCACGAACGGAACGGAGGGATACGACTGCTTTGGACCGGGGCTATCGTCTGAATAGCTGACTGCATAAAAGCCGGCGGCGATGCCTCCATACGGG